>JAQIBK010000124.1 GCA_027859125.1 Actinomycetota bacterium
AGATGATAGAAAGTGTCCGCCACGTACTCCAGCCAAGGTCGCTCCCACAGAGCGAGCCCTCCGGCGACCACTCCCACGATCAGCCCGGACAGATCCCAGCCCTAGATCACTGGCATCCGCACGATCGGATACGACAGAATCCCGACCGTCGCTGCGCCCACGATCCAGGTCACCCCCGCGAACCCCAGGCCCAGTGCTCGGGCAACTGTTGCCGAGAGCGTGATCACAGCGATACTGCTCGAGAACGAAACGACGATTCCCTGGGCAACGGTCCACCCACGTCCCCCGCATACAGCCCACGCGATTCCAGCGCCCGGGACCAGACATACGGCCAGAGCGACGATGAGTCCCTGAATGTCGGGATTCACTGCTCCTCCTCATCGGAGGTCATCGAGAACGGCATGACGGTGGCCAGGAGCGAGAGGCTCAAGCTCACGATCGTGGACCAGACCCGAGCGGTGACGGCTATGACCGCAGCCGCCGGCGCGCCGACCGGACCCGACATGAGCGCCAAGAGAGCGGCCTCGCGCGCGCCAATGCCCCCTGGAGCGAACAGCACGAGAAGCCCCACGACCGCGCCCGCCGCCCAGTACGCAACATACGCATACCAGGCCAGTCCCGGCTCTTCGATCACGGCGAGAACGAACAGGCGGAACGCCACGCCCGCCAGAAGCCACGTGAACGTGTAGTACAGCGCGAGCCCCACGGTCGCGGGGAATTCGATACGCGGCGGCTCTCCTCGGAGGCCGAACAGACGCATCCCCAACTTGAGGGCCCGTCCGAAGATGGCAGGATGCAGCGACACCAGGATCAAGACCGCCAGTATCCCGACGGGCAGGTGCGGCATGCCCGCGGGAAGCGGCGCCCCGAGCCAGGTCGCGAACAGGAACGCTACCACAGCTCCGGTGACGCTCAGCCCGCTCTCGACAATGGAGACCACGAGACCGGTCTGGCGAGTGACTCCTATCTTGGGAGACATGGCAACTCGTCCCGCAACCTGCCACACCCCTCCGGGCAGGTACTTTCCCAGACTGGACAGGAACGATATCTTGAACGTGTCCCGATACGACGTTCTGGCACCGAACGCCCTGAAGAGCAGCGTTAGACCGCCGATGAACGCCGCGTAGTAGACGAACAGAATCGCTATGGAACCGATGAACGGGATCGGCTCGAAATGCACGTCCCCGAAGCCGCTCTCACTCATGCCGGCCCAGAGCGCATCTCCCACGAAGTACGCCACCACGACAACGAGCACGGTCTGCAGAGCACGGCGGAACAGCCTCCAGAGCATCGGTTCACGGGGAACCGCCGCTGTCGGTCGGCCGTTCGAATCCGCAAGCCCGCTGCCTTGAAGGAGTCCCTTGTACATGGCGCCGTACTGCTCGACACTGTGCTCAAGAGAGTAGTCCTCACGAACGCGCTCGTGGGCAGCCTCGCCCATGCGCTCTGCTCGCTGGGGGTCGTTCGCAAGATCGAGCATCGCGTCGGCCAGGGCATCGGCGTCACCAGGGGGCACGATCACTCCGACCCCGTCAGCGAGCACATGCGGGATCACCGAGATGTCCGTGGCGACGATCGGCTTGGCTGCGGCCATAGCCTCGAGGATGGCCATGGGAAGGCCCTCGCTGAGGCTTGAATGCACGAACACGTCCACGTCCCTCAGGTGTCCGGGGACATCGCGAACCACGCCGCGCAGAACGATTCGGTCCTGAAGCCCCCTTTCGGCAATGGCCTGCTCGATCTCGAAGCGCTCCGCCCCTTCGCCCGCGATGATCAGACGGGAACCCGGCAATTCGTCCGCAATACGCGCGAATGCATCGACCAGATACACATGACCCTTCACAGCGATCAGGCTGCCCAACGCACCGAACGTGACGGGCGAACGCTGTGGTCCGCGACTCAGCTCGTATGCCTCGACATCCACTCCGTTGTCGATCTCGAAGAGTCGTTCCGGCGGGACTTTCATCCATATTCGGCAGAAATCGCCCACAGTCGAAGAACAGGCCACCGTGGCCTGCGTGAACCGTCCGGCAGCCACCAGGTAGAGGTGGTACCACCACTGCCGTGGCCGAGCGTTGTGTTGCGTACTCACGATCACAGGCACACCCGCGAGCACCGCCGCAATGCGCCCGACGATATCGCTTCCCAGCAGGTGCGTGTGCACCACGTGCGGACGAACACGACGGAAGTATCGCACCATCTCGATCACGATGAGCGGCCATCGGTAGTCGAACTCGTAGCCGGTGGAATGCACTGGGATGCCCGCCTCGTCGACGTGAACGCGCAGGGCACCGTCACGAACCGTGGCTATGTGCACCTCGAACTTCTCGGGGTCCAGAGTGCGCGCAAGGTCGACAGTGAGTCGCTCAGCGCCCGCTGGCGCAAGGCTGTTGATGACCTGTATGACTCGGAACTTGGTGAGGTCTCGGTCCATGTGAGCAGTCTACCCCTCGTCGGCGGAGCCGAGTACACGGTCGTAGAGGTCGCAGGTTCGCTGGGCGATGCTCGACCAGACCCACGACTCTCGGATACGTTCGCGCCCGGCATGACCGAGTCGTTCGCGCATCCCGGGGTCAGCGGTGAGCTGCGACAGGGCCTCCGCTAGCGCGGCAATGTCATAGGGGGCATGCAGAATGCCGGCATCGCCCACGAGCTCGGGAATACCTCCGACATCCGAAGCAACGACGGGTAGTCCCAGCGCCATCGCCTCTTTCAGCACGTTGGGGCTGCCTTCTGCATACGACGGAAGCGAGAGCACGTCCGCGGCAGCGACGATGTCGATGGCCTCGTCATGCCGGAGCGCCCCGTGGAACACGACTCTGTCCTGGATGCCCAGTTCGATCGCCCGCGCGCGGAGGTCGACCAGCACCGGGCCGTCACCCACGAACCCCAGACGCACATCGACGCCGTTCGTATCCATGGCGGCGAACGCCTCAAGCAGATCCGCCACGCCCTTGTCGCGGATCATCCGACCCACATACGCGATCTCGACACGTTCGTCGGCGCTCGGGTTCGTCGCCCGATCCAGCAGCTCATCGGCTATGCCTGATGGGATCACCTCGATCGGCCCATCGTTGGCGGACCAGATGCCAGCGTTCACCAGCATATCTCGCTGCGCCACCGTCACCACATCCACAGCCGCCGCGCCCCGGCACGCCGAGGAGAGCAATCGGCGCCAGATACCGCCCTTGGTCGCGAGAGCGATATCACTGCCTCGTGCGTGCAACACCACCGGCACGCCGGAACGCCATGGAGCTGCCAGAGCGGCCGTGGGGGCCCAATGAGCATGCACGATATCCACTTCGTGGGCGAGCTGTTTCGTCGCCCGACGCAGCGCGAGGGCAAAGAACGGCAGACCGAGCACGGCCCACATGTCACGCTTGAGATTCTCAGGGATACCGTCGCCATAGGCCACACGTTCGAAACGGGACGGGAGGTATCGGAAGCGCCTGATGCGGACACCGCCCGAACTATCCTCCGTCGACAGACTCCCCTCATGGGGAGAAAGAACGGTGACATCGTGCCCTCTGGCTACGAGTGCAGTTGAAAGCGCGGCCACGAAATGGCCCGCGTGATCGCCCTCCCACCGGGGGAAGGAGGTTGTGATCATGAGGACCCTCATCGGTCCCTCCATGTGGCCTAGTGCAACTCCTTGTTGTAGTCCATGTCGAACCACATCGCGAAGAACACGAATTGGATACCGGAAATGATCAGCAGTGCGGCCAGAACCGTCGTTGCGATGGACAACGGCCGACCGTCGACACGAGCGATCACCTGGAGCAGGCCGAACACGAAGCCCACGATACTGAACAGGAAGCCCGTCAGGTAGAAGAGCACCAACGGATGGGTGTCACGGATCACGTACTTCTGGAACATGCGGAACCAGAAGCGTCGGAACAGGAGCAGCGACAGGGTCGGGATCACCTTCCAGAGCTTGATCCCTGACTTCTCGCCCACGCCGTACACGGGCTTGATCGGCACGTCATGCACGCGGAAACCGTAGATGTTGAGCTGGACCAGCATGTCGTTCGGGAAGCCGTATCGCGGGTAGAGCGCATCGAGATCGATCGTCTCCAGCGCCTCGAGCGTCGCGACACAGTAACCGGTCTGGGAGTCGGCGACATGCCAGTACCCTGAGGCGATCTTGGTCATGAGGGAAAGTGCGGAGTTCCCCAGATAGCGATAGCGCGGAATGATGTTCCATGCGTCACCGGTGAACAGGCGATTGCCTTTCGAGTAGTCACAGCGCCCATCGATGATCGGGTCGAGAAGACCGGGAAGGTCTTCCGGGTCCATCTGGGCATCGCCAGCCATGACGGCGGTCAGCTCGAGACGCTCCTCGACGGCTGCCTTGTAGCCGGTGACGATCGCCTTGCCGACACCGCCATTGACGGCATGCTTGACCAGGCGCACGCGCTCAGGCATCCGTGCGACATAGTCCTCCACGACAGCAGCGGTGCCATCGGAGCTCACGTCGTCAACAATGATGATCCTATCAACGTACTCCGGCATCGTGTCGATCACGGTGCCGATCAGGTGCTCCTCGTTATGGCATGGAACGACTACGCCCACGGTCTTTCCCTGATACATGCGACTCCTCTGAAAGAGGGCGACCTCTGTCGCCCCGAACGGTGCCGAGTATACACCACCACGGGCGCTCTGAGCTGCGCCTCGACTGACCCTGCGGCCACTCCGCGCACAATGAACATGCACGTGTCCACTCCAACACGGTATGATGCCGCGCAGGAAACCAACGGACGACGGGGGGAACCCTTGCGCATAGCGATCGTGGGCGACCTGGCACCCGGGGGAGCTGCCCAGGGCGGCGTACAGAACGCCACATCTTCTCTCGTGACAGCTCTCTTGGCCTCCGGTGAGGTCGACGTGACGGTCATCGCACCGGATCACCACACCGACGCCCAGTACATGGATACCGACTATCCCTGGCCCGTTCAGCGAGTCCCCATGCTCGAACGCGTTCAGGTCCTGCGCGGCTATCGTCCCTGGATCGCTGCTGTGCGTCGAACACTGGAGCTCATTGACCCCGATATCGCACAGGGCCAGGGCCTCATGCATCACGGCAACGCAGCGGCTGCCTGGCGAGGCTGCCCGACGATCGTGTCCGCGCACGGGAATCCGCTCGCTGACTCGTCGAACCGCTATCCCGTGCCGCTCGCTGCAGCGCTCGCACCGGTCCTGCGACAAGCGGTCAGACGCACGGAGCGCGGCGCCGACATCATCGCCAACGTCACTCCGGACTGGCGCGTGAACCTTGTCGAAGAGCCACAGCGCAGCGCATTCATCCCCAACCCGGTCTCTCAGCACTTCTTCGACGCCCCAGCTTCCGCTTTCATTCCGCAGGTCCACTACTTTGGCGGACCACGCGCGATCAAGGGTGGCGATCTGCTCCTGGAGGCATGGCCGTCCGTGCGACAGAAGGTGCCCGATGCCCGCCTGAGGATCTACGGCGCGGGTCCTTCTCCGGTTTCGCCCATGGACGCGGTTGAGCTATCGCCAGCGCTGGACAACGCCGGCGTGGCAGAGGCGATGGCGAAGGGCGGAGTGGTGGTCGTACCCTCTCGCTACGAGGTCTCGCCGATCGTGATCTCCGAAGCATGGGCCGTCGGTGTGCCGGTCGTTGCGACACGAGTCGGCGGTGTGAGCGCAATGGCGGAGGGCGCAGCACTTGTTGCCGAACCGACTGCAAGGTCTATTGCGGAAGCCCTTATCCAAATGCTCACCGATGCAGAGGTTCGTGCCACACTGGTATCAGAAGCCTCGCGCCGCGCCGACCTTCAAAGGCCAGAAGCCGTGGCTGATGCGTATCTCGCGCTCTACCGAGAACTCGCTCAATAGGCTCGCAACGCATTCTTGAGCCTATTCCTCTGACAGAATACGGTAGAGACGCATGCTGCGGTACTCCACAATCGGCTCGAACAGCCCTTCCTGTGCATCGATACATGCCGCCGCCTCAACGTTCGATTGTTGCGCCATCCACAGCGCGACATAGTCGATGTCCCAATCCTCTGCGATCTTACGTCTCACCGTCTCGGTGGAGAACGGGGAGAAGAACGTCTCCATCGCCTCACGGCGCATGGGTCCCTCAGATACCTCAACAGCCACCGGGGAATGGCCTGCCCACGATGCGACCGTGTGAGCCGGGAGCATGCCCGCCAGCACATAGCCGGTCTCGGTGGTGGCACCGATCACCGGCCAGGAGTCCCCGATCTCCTCGCGTATCGCTCCCAGAGCTATGAGGTCCATGGACTCGAAGACGCCACGCTCTCTCGCGAGCCAGATCGACTCGTTCGCAGTGCCTATGCGCTCAACCTGCGTGCTGGGAGTGGGCCAGACCACTGTGCGAACGAACGGAGCGGCAAGCAGTATCGATACGACTATGGCAACCACGGATAGCGACTGGAACGCGCTCTCGATCCTGCCACGCGCTCCGAGTCCCAGCGAAACGCCCAACGGAAGGAACATGAGCGGGGACATGCTCGATGCGACGCGACGAGTCACGTAGAACGACACATCGAGCGCGAGGCCCGAGATAGGCGGCACGACCGTGATCACCACAGGGATCAGGGTAGCAGCAGAGATCGCGGCAGCCGCAGCGTCACCGCGACGTATGCTGACGACGAGCGCCAGAACCGCGAGAACCGCGAGGAGAACGAATCCGACCGTTCCGGGCTCGTAGAACATCGCGGGGTCAAGAATACTGCCGAGCCAGCCGAGAGAGACAGTCCCGGGCACCGCGCTGACCGCAGTCGCCGATCCTCCCGAGGATGGAGATACCATGGTCGTCACTTGTGTGAGAAATGCAACGCGCGGCACAACAGTCGCCGCGATCATGCCGCCACACATGCCAGCGGCCATGCCGCCCCGAACCATGCGCTTCCACAGTCTTCTGCCGTCGGCCGGGAACAATGCCACAACCATTGCTGCCACCGACACAGAGATGAGCATGATCTGAGCGGCACCCACATGCATACCGCCCACCGCAACGCTGCAAGCCGCCAGAAGCAACCACGCAGGAGCTCTAGACGTGCGCATCACCTCTATCACAGCCACGACGCCTAGCAGCATGAGTCCGAAAGCGATATGGCTCGGGTAGACCATGGACCTGAAATCGAGGAAGAGCTTGAGAACCACGTAGAAGCCCGTGACCAACGTCGCGGACTTCGCCGAGACACTCCTGGCCAACAACCAGAAACCACCAACGTTGACGACCGCGCCAAGAACGGTGATACCAACGACAAGAAAGAGCGGATCGGCTCCCTTGACCTGCGCCCACATCGCCCACATGGCATGCAACAGGCCGGAGGTGGGATCAGGATCGGTGGACATAGAGCCATATAGTGGGTTCGTGACGATGAGAACACCGTCATGCAGCAGCGACCTGGCTGCAGCCAGGTGATAGAACGTGTCTACGTTTATCTCCATCCATGGACCCGAGATGAAGGCTCCGATACCCGACAGCACCACTACTGCCAGTCCAGGCCCGTCTCCGGGGGACCACAGTTCCCTAACATGTCGCAGCTCGCCCGCGCACGCCGCGCTCACAAAGAAGGCGAGACCCAGCCACATCCAGATGCCTGCGCCAAGAGTCAGACCCATCCACACTGCGAACAGGTACACGACACCGGCGAGGCCGCTGCAGACAGCGAAAGCGCTCACGAGCCACCCGACCACGCCCAAGTCGAGCCTGCGCGCGATCCATGCACCGCCCAAGGCACCCGGAAGCAAACCGAGAACGAACACGACTAGAAGAGACACCGACTGATCGATCACTCAAGTCCTTACGACTAGGTCACACGGCCTGGTCGAGTATACTTCGTATGGCTTGTGGGGCGGCAATCCTAGACATCAAGATCCCACAATCCTGTTCAGTAGCGCCCATGGCCGCGGCCAACGTTGTGAAAGGTCAGACTCATCACACAGTCCAACAATGCTCCCCGTTTCTCGATCATCATGCCTGCCTACAATGCCGAGGCGACGATCGACAGGGCGATTCGATCCATATTCGCGCAACGCCGCACCGACTGGGAGCTGATCGTGGTTGACGATGGCTCAACTGACGGCACCTATGAGGCGGCGACCTTGTGCGCCGGAACGAAGCCCCGGGTGAAGATTCAACGTCATCCCAACGAGGGTCCGGCTGCTGCTCGCAATAGGGCGGCGGCGATGGCAACGGGCGAGTACCTTTGCTTCCTTGATGCAGATGATGAATTCAAGCCCGAATATCTCGAACGAGTCGCCATGATCCTCGATGGCAATCCTGAGATAGACTTCGTCAGCTGCAATGCGCTGTGTGTTGCCCCATCCGGATCCAAGAGTCTCTGGCGGAGTGGGCGGCACTTCAGATATGAACGCGCATTCACCTTGATCGACATCATTCCCGACAACCATATCTTCATCATGGCAACGCTTCGAAGAGATGTCTTTGTCTCAGTCAATGGATTCCGAACGGAACTCCCCGCCTCCCACGATTACGATCTCTGGCTACGCGTGCTCGCCGAGGGTAGTTCTCATCTGTACACTCCCGACGTGCTTGGCGTGTACCACCGCTCCAGCACAAGCATATCTGGAAACCCCGAAAGAGAGATGCGTGCCGTCAAGATGATGATCAAGAACTTGACGAGCGAGCACGTCCTCTCCCCCCGCGAACGAAGCGCGGCCCTAGGAAGACTCAGAAGGGTCGAAGCACGCGAGGATCTGGAACGTAGGATTCGCACCAACGACATGTCTGGAACCCGTATGGATGTGGTCCGCCATGTGGCGGCATTCAGGAGACCGACTAAGCGCTCAGCAGGCATCATGCTCGGGCTGATATCTCCCCGACTCTACTTCCAATCCGTCACCCGTCGCAGGCGCGAACAACTCAGATCACTGTACGAGGCTTCGCCTAAGTCGTAGCACTCAGTCGAGTATACTTCCTCTGATATCCGCCCAAATCCTCCGCACACGAATCGGCCGGTCGCATTCATCTTCGGGAGCAAGCACATGAGCATCATGCGCAATAGTGCACTAGCCTTCGCGCCAAAAGCTCTCGCCATCGTGACCGGCATCCTCACCTCTGTCATCACCGCACGCTATCTGGGCCCGAGCGGTCGGGGCGTCCTCTCGCTGGTTCTGCTCTCTGTGGCGGTTCTCTCGCTGATCGGAGATCTCGGCCTGGGCGCCTCCATCACGTATTTCGTGAGCAAAGGCCGGCTGCGCGCATCGGAGGCCCTCGCCTTCTCCGTGTTCGCCTCACTAGCAGCAGGACTCGTGGTCGCCTGCGGGGCTCTCGCAATCTGGCCCCTCGCATCCGACGGGTTCATGAATGGCGTCCCCACCCGGACCTTCACCATCGCGTTAGCTGCCGTGCCCGCGATGCTGTTCGTGAACCTCTGGGTGCGTCTTGAGATGGCGTCGAGGCGCTTCGAGGTCACGATGCTCTATCAATCACTCCAGGCGCTGGGCCTGCTCACGGTCAACGTCGGTGTCCTGCTGGTGGCTCGGCTCGATGTCCAGGCCCTCGTCGCGGGGATCGCGATCGTCTGGCTGCTGATCGCAGCGTCCATGTTCACGAATTCATTGCGCGCCCACGGCTTCAGTCGCAGACTGCCTGTCGGCACGATCCGAGAGGTCCTGAACTACGGGCTGCGCTCCTACGCCGGCGGGCTTGTGTACTACTCGACCCTCCGTTTCGACACCTTCGTACTGAACGCATACGCCGGCAACTCTGCGGTCGGCCAGTACTCCATGGCGGTCACACTGACCGAGAAGCTCTGGCTGGTGGACAGCGCCGTCGGACAGGCCACAATGCCCGAAGTGGTGAGCCGAGAAGAGCGGAGCGCCGCCGAGTTGGTAGCCGCGACGAGCAGGACCGTGATGCTCGTCGGACTACTCCTGGGTGGGGTTCTCTTCATCCTGGCTCCACAGGTGATCGGCATTCTCTACGGGGAAGCATTCCTCCCCGCCGTCACGCCACTACGCCTACTGGTTCCAGGAGTCATCCTCTACAGCTCGTCAAGAATCCTGACCCAATTCTATGTGGGCCAGCTGGGTCGGCCTGGCGTTGCCTCGATCATCTCAGCGACCACAGCGATCATCAGCCTGGCGCTCTACTTCACGCTGGTCCCGAGATTCGGTTTCACCGGCGCGGCGATCGCATCTTCCATCGCATACACGACGAACTTCATCATCAGCTCAACGTTGTTCTGGCACGCCACCGGCATGGGCGCCACAACCGTACTGATTCCAACGGCTGCGGAAGTCCGTCGGGTCAGAAACACACTTGGCGCAGTCGTCCGGCGCATTCGCCCCCACTCGTCCTAGCCTACATTCTTGGAGCCGAAATGAATCTAGCTGATTACCGCAGTAGCCCAAAGGAGCAAGAGAGGCTGACAAGCCTCATGGAGCTTCTGCCCGCGAACGCCAAGACCGCCCTGGACGCTGGCGCGAGAGACGGCTTCATTTCGAGAGTGCTGGCGGACAGCATTGAGAGTGTCACGGCTCTGGATCTGGAAACCCCCGAAGTGGACGATGCGAGAGTACATTGCGTGCAGGGTGACATCACAGCGATGGAGTTTCCGGATTCGTCTTTCGACCTGGTCCTATGCGCACAAGTGCTTGAGCATCTGCCTGACGAGATGCTGGCCTGTGCCTGCAATGAGCTGACACGCGTTTCGAGTCAGTATCTGCTCATAGGTGTTCCGTTCAAGCAGGACCTCATGGCAGGTCGAACCACCTGCCAACAGTGCGGTGGAACGAATCCGCCGTGGGGTCACGTGAACAGCTTCGATGAGCGTCGGCTGTTGGACCTATTCCCGGGGTGCGAGTTCATACGCCAGTCTTTCGCTGGTTCAAGAGGACGCGGAACGAACGCACTTGCTTGCTTTCTCACGGATGCAGCCGGCAATCCCAATGGAACCTACGAGCAAGAGGAGCCATGCGTGCATTGCGGGGCGGCGTTGGGGGGACCACCAACAAGCGACCTCCTGGAGAAGGCATTGCTGAAAGCAGCCAACTTCGCGAAACACACGCTGACACGGTCCTCGGCGCTATCCTCCTATTGGATCCACATGCTCCTCGAGAAGCGAACGACGTGACAACGCCATCAGTTCTAGTCGTCGATGCTCGATCATGCCGAGAACACCATCGAATCATCGACTGTCCCGTTCCGGAAGCCTTCAAGATTCCAGCGCGCCAAGAGCGTGGAGATAGGAAGACGACGACCAGGAAGAGTACTGCGGATCTGGCTCAGAACCATCTCAGCGCTCACCTTCAGCATACGTTCAGGCGTTGGCCACCGGTGATGCCGAACAGCTGGGTCTTGCCACAGGCCGGGACCAGAACGCTGCCAAGTTCACTGTGGCACGTGTAAACGCCTTTGGGACGGACACGGATATCGTCGTTGATGAGTTCCCTCCGGCGTCGGAGATCATGTCCGTCACCGAAACCATCGTCGTGGGATACGTCATGACTCCCACGCCCATTCCGTTTGCGGATCACGAAATCCTCTATGTGGAAATGACCGCAAAGAAGTCGAGTGGCGGATGGGTGATCGATTCCGTGCTTCCAGGCGTCGCGCAGTAGTTGCCGCAACACGCGCGACCTGCGCTACAATACGCACGCGCCTCCGTAGCTCAGGGGATAGAGCACTGGTTTCCTGAGTAGGCGTTGGGCGTCTATCTGAATCGCGCTCACATGCTCTGAGCTGCGGTTTTGTCTGTTTCGGTCTCGCTCTATATCGCCTGTTATGGCGCATCCCGGTAGCAATACGTACGGTAGCACGCACACCGCCCACAGAACTCTCAACTCTTAACCGAATTACGACTTAGTTGAGAGTTCCAACTAACTCTCACATGTTGCAGATTGTTCAACTCTCAACTCTTAACCGAATTACGACTTAGTTAAGAGTTCCAAAATGACCATGCTTCCGGTCCCCTAATCATCTAGCTTGGAGGCAATATCATCGGCAGGCTGATAAACATACTCCCGCCCACGCTTTGACCGAACCAGATAGCCTTTGGTCTCCAATTCCCTGAGATCATTCCGAGACGATGCATATGATACGTCGTGCGAGGTCTGATGAGATTCAATTGTGAACTCCGTATCAGGCTCCCGCAAGGCCCTCATCAGTATCGCGCGTTGTCTGCGATTCAGAGATGACTCTCTTTCCAGCCTCGACCTAATGGTGTTGTCCTCCTGCGACTTCCGCTCAAGGTAGTCCCACAACTCTGACAACGACTGTTCGATTGCGTGCAGGTTGAACGTGATGAAGTATGTAAGGTCGGCATCGTCTATCTCAGAGTACAGAAAGGCCCTGTAGTAATGCGCATCCCTATTCTTGATAACCCTGGAAATGGACAAGTACTCAAACAGCCAATATCCCTTCTTCAACATGCATAGATAGAACAGCGCTCTAGCGGTTCTCCCGTTTCCATCCGCAAACGGGTGTAGATACGCAAGCCAGAAGTGAAGAATGATTGCCTTTAGCACCGGGTGCTCAAAATCCGAATCATCATCATTAGCATAGGCGCAAAGCCTGATCATCTCAGCTTCAATTTCGGAGGCTGGCGGCGGAGCGTGCAGGACTTGGTTCGTTCCCGCACCCCCTGAAACAATCACAATATCGTCATCCTCGGATCGAAACCTTCCACAGTCCCCTGGGTCATCCAGAGCGTCCTTGGTCAACAGTCCCTGCAAGTCGACGATGAGCTTTGGTGTCAACGGCTCTGCCTTCAGTTCCTTGATCTTAGATATCGTCTTGTAGTTGTTCAGGATCATCTGCTCAGAACGGTCGTTCGCAGGACGCTTCGCCCGAAGCATGTCTTTGGCATTGCGCCGAGTGGTAGCAGCCCCCTCGATCTGACTCGATGCAATAGCCTCTTCCATTAGAGAACTGATGATGTACCGCTGCTTCACAGCCTTGGGCAACCCGCTTACAGACGTTGTAACGTTCCCGCCCGCCTGCTGGTCAATGACATGCAGCACCCGTTCAAGCTCCTCCGTCCGCGCATAGCTGAACCACTCGTCCGAGACGTCTTGGATTGGAACAATCCGCTTGTTCATGCCTCTCGCAAGCTTCAGCAACCTCCATGCGTCAGCGGGCTCTACCCCGTCAGGCATCAGTTGCTGCTTGAACTTGTCCCAATACAGGTACTTCCGATTTGCCTTGCGAAAGAGCTCGATAAGCTGCGGGAACACGGGCGTCTCAAACAGCTCTGCCGGTGGGGCGCTAGCCTCTGGTGCTGGTTCTGGCCTACGAACCATGGTGCCTCCCTTTTAACTCTTAGTTTTAGATTGGATTCATATTAACACTTCAGCTGACAGTGTGTTCTATTCTATCTGCAGCCACCATAGTCCTCACCGTGGTCAATGCACTCACGATCAGGACTCCCACAATCCCGCACCGGACACACCTGACACACAGGAGAGGCCCCGGAGCTACGCCTGGCAGCTCCGAGACCTCTAGCGGCTCGATATCGCTCTCCATATCGTCCTGGAGCCGCTCCAGCCCTTCACGGGCCTCAGCCTGATCGTAGATGTCGAATGTGTCCGACTGCACACGAATGCTCTTGGATATGCCATAGCGGTTGCCGTAGATCGTTCCCTGCGCCCCGTCACCGCCCTTGACTGTGTAGCCCACTGCCTTGAGCACATACTTGCCCGCGCTCTCAGGCTTGCGAAGTCTCTGCATCTTGACGAAGCCGAATCCCCATAGCCGTTCAACGTGCGCAGCAAACTCCTCGAGCTTTTTGCGCTTGACCAAATAGTTAGTCAACAGATGGACATGCGGATTACCGACACTCTGCGCGTGTTGAATCCCGAACAGGTACGCGGGTTGATTGCTGCGGCTCCTGATTACTGGCGACCGTTCTACATGACCGCTGTCATGACGGGACTCCGGCGCGGGGAGCTGTTCGGCCTGACATGGAACGATGTTCTCTGGAGTGAGCGCAAGATACGCGTGCGCTATCAGATGCAGCACGGGGTGCTCACTGAGCCGAAAACGGAATCAGCCCGCAGACGGGTAGACGTTGGCCCCGCTCTGCTTGAGGCCCTCTCAGAGCATCACAAAGTGTGCCCGGCCTCTGACCACAATCTTGTGTTCCCGGCGGCCTGTGGTCGTCCTGTGCATGCGTCAGACTTCAACCGCAGCGTATTCAGGCCGACCGCCATGCGTGCGCTTCTCCCCGACATTGTTCTGCACGACCTGCGGCACACCTGCGCCAGCGCACTCATTGAGCAGGGGCAGAGCGTCAAGTACGTGCAGACGATGATGGGACACTCGTCAGCTCAGACCACACTCGATGTGTATGGGCATCTATTCGAAGGCGGCGGGCAGGATGCGGCGCGGAAGCCGGAGGGCTGGCTAGCCACGCCGACCACTGCGACGGAACTTGCAGGCTAGCTAGCGGCCCGAATGAACTGAATCACGCAGTAGGGGCTACCACTGTAGATCAGGGTAAATGTCTGCGTCCGGCAGGAATGCATCCTGAACCCACCATAGTCCATCGTCCTTCACTACGCCGACCACGACAGTCCGCCATCCATCCTCGTCAGCCCCCGTCAGAAATATCCCTGTCTGAAAGCGACAAAGCATAACTCGCCGCTCATTAGTGGCCCGCTCCCACATGTCTGCCTCTTTGATTGTCAGCTGCTCTAGAGGAAGCGTCACGTTGTCTATCCAGAAGGGGATGGGACCCGGAAACAGTCCCCTACGCCACCCCAGTGCACGCTGTCTGGGGATCTCCACCAAGAGCGCCGTGTTCATCAGAGCAAGATCATTGCTGACCACACCTAGGATGAACGCCTCTGCCGCCTCCTCCTCTGTGTCATATCCAGCAAACTCCGATTCATGGTCTTGTCGTGGGCCATACGCTAAAGCTTTCACCTCAAAGGGCTCTTTCTCTACAGCCTCATCCACCGCGCACCCAATGAAAGTCGCACATGCTGCAACCAGAAGACATACAGCGCATGTTCGCAGAACCCTCACCAGCGTCCCCCTGCTCGATTCGCCAAGCGCCATGACAGTTACTACCATAACGCGTTCATCGGGAGGATTCGCGGCTTCTGCGATACAATACGTCTGGTCTCTGCGGTAGCAGCGGGAAGTTCCCGGTAGCAATACGGTAGCAGCGGCCACTTTGACACAATGAGTGCTACACGGTCACAAGCATCTGACCTGCGGAAACACTCGAAACGCCTCCGTAGCTCAGGGGATAGAGCACTGGTTTCCTAAACCAGGTGTCGCATGTTCGAATCATGCCGGGGGCACCAGACAGAACGGCCGGGCTCCCATTGGGGGCCCGGCCTTCATGTGTCTATCAGAAATCGACTAGCCGTCCGGCTGCAAGTCAGAACCCACAGCCGTCCGGAATACCGTCGCCGGAGTTGGACGCACCGCCAAGGCCTCTATAGACCGAAACCTCGAACCCGCTTCAGTTAATACAGTAGCTCGCCTCACCATTGCGATTCTCATTCCCTACCCCTTTCGCTACGAACGTCGGGCTCTGCCGGTTCTTCTCAAGAACAACCCACAGCGACTGAAAGAAGCGCTAGTGTGAACAGCGCCACAGCAACCGAGAAGACAATCTCTCCTCGGCTGTCGCATTTCTTCTGTGGATTGGAAGAACCGATGCGTCAGCGACGGGGTGGGCCCTCATGGCGCTCTCGCGCTCCTGCGAGCAACTCCATCGCCTCATCAACGGACGTCTGCCCGAAATCGCGGTAGAACTGCCCGACAGACCGGAAGTCCTCAGGAGCCGCCAGGGTCACGACTTCCTCGGCCCACTCGGATGCCTCGTCCACCATGTGGGCGGGCATCACCGGCACGGCGAGCACGATCTCCTCGGCACCGCATCGCCGAAGGTAGTCCGCGGCAACGTGAGCCGT
>JAQIBK010000096.1 GCA_027859125.1 Actinomycetota bacterium
GACCCATGGCCGAGGTGGAGAATCCACGCAAGCACCGCAGCAGGAAGTGGCTCTACGTCCTGCTGGCAGTCCTCGTGCTCGTCGGCGCGGTATTCGTAGCGGGGATGTGGTTCGCCGACCGCGGCGAACGCGCCGTCGAGTCCGTCACCGAGCCCTACTTCGAAGCCTACGGCGGGCTCGACACGCCCAAGGACGTGCCGGGGCTCCTGCCGCTCTACGCCGAGGACGCGGTGTTCCGCGACGCCGCCGCGGACCGGACGCACCGGGGTCCCTCCGAGATCGAGGATGCGCTCAACAGTCTGCTCGCCACGCCCGACTTCGACCTCACCATCGACGGCACGCGCGTAGGCGACGATTGGGCGCTCGTGTCGTGGACGGCCGACGGGACCAAGCCCGAGCTCGGAAGGGTCACCCAGGTCGAAGGCGTGACGGTGCTCGAGATCGCCGACGGGATGATCGAGCGCGAGACCTGGTACTACGACCCGGCCAAGGCCCCGTTCTGACCCCGCGCCGCTCGGAAGCCCGGTCGCTCGGATCCCGGCAGGGATCCAGAAAGAGGAAGGACCGGGTCACCCCCGAAGGGGCGCCCGGTCCACAAGCTCGTGTGTGCGCGTCCTAGATGACGGACACGTTCGTAGCCTGCTGCTTGCCGTTCTGGCCTGTGGCCTCGGTGAACGAGACGGCCTGACCCTCGTCGAGGGTCTTGAAGCCCTCGCCCTGGATCTCGGAGAAGTGGACGAACAGATCGTCGCCACCCTCGCGCTCGATGAAGCCGTAGCCCTTATCAGGGTTGAACCACTTGACCGTACCTTCAGACATGCGTACCTACCTTCTCGCCCCGATCGGGGCAGACAAAACGACGTAACTGCCGCCGGAGAGCGGTGTGTCACGTCGCAATCCTTCGGGCCCTTGTGGCCCGCCTGGTCACAGTGTAGCACGTCTCATGCCGAAAGGCCCAGCGCGCAGCGGGCCGCCATGCGTCCACTCACCCGACTAGCTGCACCGCAAGCTGGTCCCGCGTGGTGGGACGATCGCATGGGTTGACTCCTCCCCCACCTATCGCTACGGTCGCACCCGACTAATCGCCCTCGACTATCTAGGAGCCGCCATGGGGCGCACCAGATCGGCGGAGCACCGCCTCCTCGTCCTCGGCCTGCTGCGGATGCAGGAGATGCACGGGTACCAGCTGGCGGAGATGGTCGAGAGCCATTTCGGCGGCAGCAGCCGCATCAAGAAGCCCACGCTCTACGACACGCTCAAGCGGCTCGACGCGGAGGGCAGCGTGACCAGTCGCAGCGAGCAGGAAGGCAACCGCCCGCCCCGGACGGTCTACTCGCTGACTCCTCAGGGCCAGGAAGAGTTCCTCGAGCTGCTCCGCGACAGCATCGGCACGTACCGCGAGCCCGACCTGCGCGACGAGTCCGCACTCATGTTCCTCAGCGTTCTGCCTGCCGAGGAGGTGCGCTCGCTCCTGGAGAGCCGCCGCGGATCCCTGGAGGCGCTGCTCGAAGAACAGCCGGAGGAGGACGACCCCCACCATGGAGCGCTGCGTGCGGTCGCCAGCCGGCGCATGCATCACCTGCGCGCCGAGGTCGCCTGGCTCGATGAGACCCTCGCAGGCGTGCCCGAATAGACGAAAGGTGACACGAATGAACCAGACCGGCGGCTACGCCATACAGACCTCGGCGCTGACGAAGGAGTACGAGGCAGGTGTCAGGGCGGTCGACTCCCTCGATCTGAAGGTCGAGTCGAACACCGTATTCGCCCTGCTCGGACCCAACGGCGCAGGAAAGACGACTACCGTCTCGATGCTGACCACCCTGCTCCCGCCGACCAGCGGCACGGCGTTCGTGGCCGGTTCGGACATCCTCGAGGACCCGGCAGGGGTCCGACGCAAGATCGGCGTGACGTTCCAGGAGACGGTGCTCGATGACGCGCTCACGGGCCGGCAGGCGCTCGATCACCACGGGCAGCTCTATGGCCTGAGTCGTGCCGAGCGCCGCGAGCGCGCCGGAGAGCTCCTCGGTCTCGCCGAACTCGAGGACGCGGCAGACAAGCAGATCAAGAAGTACTCCGGCGGGATGAAGCGGCGGCTCGAGCTCATCCGCGGCCTGATGACCGATCCGGAGATCCTCTTCCTCGACGAGCCGACACTCGGGGTCGACCCGCAGAACCGCGCCAAGATAGGCGACCATATCCTGGGACTCAAGCAGCGCAAGGGCATGACTGTGCTGTTGACCACCCACGATCTGGACGAGGCAGCGCGTCTGGCCGACACGGTCGGGATCGTAGACGAAGGACGACTGGTCGTGGTCGGCTCGCCTGCCGATCTGATCGCGCAGATGGGCGACGACACCATGCACGTGCAGGGAAACGCGCCGTCCGACGGATTCGCGAGCGCCGCCGCCGCACTGGACTTCGTGACGGAGGTGGCCGCAACGGACAGCGGCGTCCAGCTCGGCGTCGACTCGGGCGATCGTCGCCTGACAGAAGTGGTGCGGCTGGCCTCGGAGTCCGGATACCCGATCGAGACCATCTCCGTCTCCAAGCCCACGCTCGGCGACGTCTTTCTCAAGTACACCGGCCGCGAACTGCGCGACTAGCGGACACGAACCGAAGGGAGCACTCGTGAGTGCTGCGCTGATCATATGGAACAAGCAGATGGGCAAGTTCGCGCGGAACGGTCAGGAGTCCATCGGTTCCCTCATCCAGCCGGTACTGTGGGTGGTCATGTTCGGAGTGGGCATGCGAAGCCTGCTCGAACCCTCACTCGGCAACGGCGATACGTACGTCAGCTTCATGCTCCCCGGGATCATCGCGCTCACGGTGTTGAGCGGAGCGACCGGTGGCGGGATGACATGGCTGCTCGAACGGGTCCAGGGGATCGTCAAGGAGTACATCGTCGCGCCGATCGCCCGGATCAGCATCCTGCTCGGCAACGCGGCGAGCATCATGACCAAAGCGCTCATCCAAAGTGTGGTCATCCTGGTCGTCGGCGTGCTTGTCGGCGCGACGGTGTCCGGTGGCGTCCTCGACTGGGTCGCGTCGCTCGCACTGGTGCTGCTGTTCGGGATCGGCTTCTCCGGGATCGCTCTGGCGGCCGGCTCGTCCACTGACGACATCGGCGTCTACCACATGATGATCGCGCTGCTCCAGCTGCCGATGCTGTTCATGAGCAACGCCCTCTACCCGCTCGACTCGCTGCCGACGTGGCTCGCATGGGTCGCGCGTTTCAATCCGGCCAGCTACCTGGTCGACGGGCTCCGACAGACGATCCTCACAGACGCTCTCACGATGGCCGGTAGCGAACTCCTGCCGCTTTGGGCGTGCTTCGCCGTCTGCACGGGCTTCGCAGTGGCCGGGATGGTCCTCTCGCTCCGCGTGTTCCGCAGTTCGCTGGGATAGCGGCTGTGCGACGGGTGGTGTCCCGAAGTATCGGTCGGATACCCGGCTAGCGCTGTTTGGGCGGCCTCCAATCCATCTTCATGTAGACGTCACCTCGGCGCAGCTCGTCCAGGACCTGATCGATGCGACGTCGGCGCGTCTGCTCCATCCG
This sequence comes from Actinomycetota bacterium, assembly GCA_027859125.1. GTDB lineage: Bacteria > Actinomycetota > Coriobacteriia > Anaerosomatales > UBA3086 > UBA3086. The sequence goes on from JAQIBK010000096.1 coordinate 3,557, forward strand.
CTCGACAGCGACTATTCGATGACGAGACTCCCCTCACGGTTGAACTCCCACTCGTCCCAGTACGCGACCTTCCAGAAGTGCCCGTCCGGATCCCTGAAGTAGCCATTGCAGCCGCCCCAAGGCACCTTCACGTGACGGCACTGCCGGGCCATTCGAGACGCGTTTGTAACCGTTTGTGCGTGAACGGACCCGGCATGAAACTGTACGATACGTCCGCCACGTAGATGATTCCTACTCGGGAGGGTCTTCCGCGAACCGCAGGGGCAACTCGAGCGTGAAGACCGAACCGGAGCCCGGCGTGCTCGTGACGGTGATATCGCCACCCAGGAGCTGCGCGAGCTTCCGTGAGATGGGTAGACCCAGCCCCGTTCCTTGCGGCTTGGCTTCGTCCTCAGAAGCGACCTGCACGAACTCCACGAAGACCAGCTCGAGCGCCTCTTCCTCGATGCCGATGCCCGTGTCGGTCACCCTCACGAGCATCGTGCCCTCGCCGGTGCAGTCGACCTGGAACTCGACGCTTCCGGCACTCGTGTACTTGACGGCGTTGCTCAGCAGGTTGAGCACGATCTGCGTGAGCTTGCCCGGGTCCATCATCACGAGACCGCAGCGAGGACACTCCTTCGCGCACGGGGTGAACCGAAGCTCGACCCCCATGCCTTCAGCCAGGGGACGCACGTGCTCGAGCGCTTCGCCGCACAGATCGTTGATGTCCGTCTCGCATAGCTCGACGTCGACCGTTTCGGCTTCGATCTTGGCCAGGTCGAGGATCTTGTCAACGAGGCTCAGAAGCCCCCTGCCCGACGCCTGGATCATCTTGAGCTGGCGCGTCTGCTCGTCGTTGAGCTCACCTGGGGCCCCGCTGAGCAGGATCCCGGAAAAGCCGATGGCGGAGTTGAGCGGCGTGCGCAGTTCATGGCTCATTGATGCGAGGAACTCGGACTTGGCTTGGTTGGCACCGACGGCTTCCGCCGTGCGCTCTTCGACGAGGGTTTCGAGGTGCTCGTTCATCGCGCGCAGCTCTCCCTCGGCCCGCCTGATCTCCGTGACGTTCCTGAAGTAGCCGATCAGACCATCGACCTCCCCGTCAGAATCGTGCGTCGGGATGAGCGATCCGCTGAAGTACTCCTGCTCGCCTTCGGGGGATAGAAGCGCAATCTCAGCATGCTCGGGATGGCCGGTCTCGAGCACCCTCTTCTTGATGGCGGTGACTCGGTCAGCTTCTTCGCTCGAGAGGATGTCATGGTCGGTCTTGCCGATCATGCCTTCTTCCGTGAGACCCAACTGGGGATTGATGACAAGCGTGTAGCGGAGGTCACGATCGTGCACCATCACATGGTCGGGCGTGCTCGAGGCGATCACCCTGAAGCGCTCCTCGCTCTCGCGCAGCGCCCGCTCAGCCCGCAGGCGCTCGGTGACGTCTTGGCCGACAGACAGTAGGCCGATCACGTTACCGTCGGAATCCTTGAGCGTCCTGTCGTACCATTCGATCTCGCGTTCGCGACCGTTCTTCGTGACGATGGCATTGATGTTGCCTCTGGTCTGGATGTCGTCGACGGCCTCGAGGAACAGCCGTCGGACGCGCTCGCGGTCGCGTTCGGGCACGAAGGTCTCGCACCAGTCGGCGCCTCGGACCTCGTCCAGGCGATAGCCCGAGATCTCTCCCGTGTAGAGGTTGAAGCGGACGATACGCCCGTCAGGATCGAGTACCAGGATGATTGCATGCGCGGTGTCCAGGAGACGCTCCAGAAAGTCCCTCTCTTTCGATAGGCGCTCGTTCAGCTGGGCGTTGTCGGCCTCGGTTCTCTTGCGCTCCGTGATGTCCTGGAGGATACAGTGTGTGCGGAGGAAGCGGCCGTCAGGGTCTTGCGCCACTCGGCATTCGAAAGAGATGTCCCGTGGAGTCCCGTCACCTCTGATCATGCGCCAGACGACGCTCTCGGTCTCGCCCTCCTCTAGGAAGCGCGCGAACCTCTCGGGAAACTGGTCGGCCACGGCAGGGTCCAGGAACTCGCTGAAGCTGTGCCCCACGACATCGTCACGTTCGTAGCCCAGGACCTCGAGCCAGGCGGGGTTCACGTCCAGGACGTTGCCGTTCTCATCGAGCGACTGATAGCCCAGGGGGACGTTCAGGAACATCTCGCGGAAGTAGGCTTCACCCGATCTTCGCGGAGTGTCCGCGCTTCAATCGTCGCTCATCGGAACCCCCTCTACTCTCTCGAAAGGGTTATGCGCCATCCATGGAGGCGGCAAACACAACACAGTTGGGCCACGCGCCGCCGCACACCGTCCGCGGCAGCAGGATCAGGATCCCGGCACTGAGTCATCACTCCCCCTGAACTCACTCACGTGGACTGTGCTGGATGACCTTCGAACAACAAAGGTCTCGAACCCTGAGGTTCGAGACCTGTAGTGTTGGTGGGCCATCTGGATGGGCTTCGAACAGCCTAGAGCGTTCCAGATTCCTCTGAAGTGCCGAACATGCAGACAGCTGGCCGCCAGAACGATGCGGGAACGGCATTGGTCGAGCGGCTGGCGACCCGACCTCACGTGGACTGCGCTGGCTGCAGTCGAACACGCTCCATTCGCGAGGGGATGGTCTGCCGATGGACGGAGGCAGGGGGCCACCGTTGGTGCCGACGCCTGCGCGGGCATGTCTTCGTGGAGAGCATAGCGCGCAAGACGCGAACGCCCACTGCATCGATGAGTTCGCGAACACTCGGTGCGAGATTGGAGTAGCCAGGCCGATGGAACGCTCTGTTCCTACCTTGTGGGCCAAGCTCGTGGAACCGAGCCAGTTCGTGGACGTCGGCCGGCGAACCCACGCGAGACTTCTCTCGGCGTTGTTGCTCGCGTTGATTCCGTCGGGCCTTGTCGCTACGGCGCTTACACCCGCCACTCGATATGGCTTGGGCCAGTACATGTTGGCCGCAGGCGCGACGGTCGCGATCTCTGCTCTCTACCTTCTGAGCCGCACTCGTTTCTATCGAACGGCGGTCAGCTCGACGCTGGTGCTTGTGTCGACGGCAGTCTTTTCGGCGGCGTATTTCTACGGCTACCCATCGAGCGTCCGATACTTCGCGACCACGATAATCCTGGCCTCCGTGCTCACGTCGTTCCGTGCCACGGTGACCATCATATGCGTGCATCTGGCGGCGATCTCGGCGGCCTTCGCGTACATTCCGCACGCAAGCTCCTTGGACCTCTACGACGACCTGTTCTTCATCGTGATCGTCGGCGCACTGGCGCTCATCGTTTCCGCAATGCAGGAGCACGAGCTCCGGCGACTGCAGGACAGCGAGGACCGATACCGAGAGGCGAACGCCGCCCTCAAGACCGCCACTCGCGCCAAGGACGACTTCCTGACCTCCATGAGCCACGAATTGCGTACGCCACTCAACTCCATCATCGGGTTCAGCGGGGTGATGCTCGCCGGGCTTGCTGGCGACCTCAGCGAGGAGCACAGAAAGCAGGTCAAGATGATCAGCAACTCGGGGCAGCACCTGCTTGTGCTCGTGAATCAGGCACTCGAACTGGGCACGATCGACTCCGGACACACACAGCCGGAGTACGACACGGTCGATGTTGCGGCGATCGCACTCGCTGCATGCAACGTGATCAGACCGATGGCGGATGCCAAGGGGATCGAAGTGCGCTTCAGCTGTCCTGACCAGATGGCCCCAGTACACACCGATGGGTCCTTCGTGACCCAGATACTACTCAACCTGGTCGGCAACGCCGTCAAGTTCACGAATGCTGGGCACGTGTTCGCGAGAGTCTCGCAGGACGACGCATACACGGCCATCGCGGTGGAGGACACGGGCTGTGGCATGGACCCGGAGGTGCGGGGTCATGTGTTCGAGGAGTTCTACCAAGGCGATTCTCACCGCTTGGCCAAGAACGAAGGCACTGGGCTGGGACTCGCCGTGAGCAAGCGCCTCGCGAGCATGATCGGTGCGAGCATCGAAGTCGTCAGCGAATCGGGGCACGGGTCCGTGTTCACCTTGCGACTCCCCACCAGCGCCTCGGGTCTCGATGGGCGCATGGCGCCGCGACAGCACGATGGCAACTGAAAGGAATGCGTTGAATCAGGGGCTGGCGTTCGACCGACTCACGCTGTCCGCGAACTCTGTCCGACAGTACTCCCCAATCCGCATCTCAGCATATGACAAGAGGCCCCGGCGTCTCCCTGCCGGGGCCTCGGATTCATGGTGGGCCATACTGGGCGCGTTTGTAACTCGAAGCGCACAATCTGCGCGCCGCCCTCTCACCCAGGGAGACGCCGCAGAAGCCTTGGTGGCGTCTTGCGCTGTCAGACCGGCGACGTCCCTGTCGGCGTTTCGAGACCCCACGCCTCGGGAATGTCCTCCACGAATCCAGACCATTGGGGGGTGCAGATGTGACACCACGGGTTGAGAACGTCCGCGTCACCGATACCGTCGTGAAGAGCCTCGCCATCGTTCTCCTGCTCGCCGTATGCGCTCTTGCGGCGGGTTGCGGCGGAGGCACGGCGGTGGAGGTCGATGCGCCTGCTGGTGTAGAGGTGCAGACCGCCTCCATCACGAGCGACGGCGTCTTCAAGTGCGAGTTCCAAACCGACGAGAGCGGGGAGATCAAGTTCGACATCCCCTACTCCCTCACGTCCAGCCCCGAGAACAATCCGAATGTGATCAGCGGTCAGGCAACGACGTCGGGCACGATCACGGTGGGCATGGCGGTAGAGGCCGGCGAGGACTACGACATCGCTGAACAACTCACCAGTCCCTTCGCCGCGAACCCAGACACGACCTGGGGAACTGTGGTCGTTTCTGTCGACTAGCCGAGTGGGTCGGTCTTCGTATTGGGACATGCGTCGACTGCGACGCTCTCGTGGAGCGGGACTGCGCGGTTAGGGATAGACGCGGGGGAATCGCGCTCGGGGGCACCCCAGCGCGAACCCACGACACGGGGATTGTCACTCTCGTGGATTCGAAAGTCTCAGACACGCCCAACCCCTATTGGTTCCAAAGCGAACGATGGCCTCCAGGTTCTGTAACCCCGAGACCATCGCGTTCTTCATCTGGTGGGCCATCGTGGACGGGCTTGTAACCGCTAAGGACCCCGGACCGTGAGGTCCGAGGCCCATAGTGTCAGTCTTCAGCAAGGGATACGCAGTTCTACTTCAGAATTCCCGCTACCTCATCACGTACGTCCTGGCTGATGGCAGCCGTACCACCCAGGTAGAATACATTACCGATCCAGTCTCTCTCGGTGTTCATCTTGCCCGCAACATTGCCGGGAAGCTCATCCGGCCGAGTCAGCAGCATCACCGAATTGGCGGATCCGGGCAGCACGCCTCCCGCAAGAGCGTCGGGGAAGTTCTCACCTGTGGAGTAGGTCACGCCGGGCACAACCGCACGCTCGGACGTCATGAAGACCGTGGGAGACATGCAGCGCGGCAGCCCTACTCGACCTTCGTGTACGTCCCGTCGGCATCCCACGAGAACTCGCTGCCTTCTTCGTTCCAGAAGAAGCCGCCGCCCGTGGTTTCGGTCATGCCGTCGTACTCGAGGGTGATCTCGAGGTAGTCGTCTTCGATGGTCCACTCCATCGCAGCTTCCTCGCCGTCGATGTCGGAGATCATGCCGGTGCCGTCGGCGACAAACGTGATGGACGGGTAGGAAGCAGCGTCAGCGTTCTCCCACGTGCCCACGATGGCGCCGTCCGCTTCCGTGCCGGGTGATTCCTCGGTGGCCGATTCCTCGGTGGTGGTCGCGGTCTCCTCGGCAGCATCGTCGTCAGACGAGCATCCCATGAGTCCGAATCCTGCGAGCAACAGAACGAGAATGGCTACCAGTGCGATGGCGCGTGTCCGTAGCATGCGGGTCCTCCCGGGGGGATAGGAACTGTTAGGGTCGTGCATACCCGTTCAGAAAGGATAGCACCGATGCTGCAAAGAATCCGAGTGTTTCTCGTTTGCGTACTAGCCATCGTTCTAGCCGTGTTCCTCGTGACCGGATGCTCCGCGTCGGATTCAGAGGACGCAACGTCCACCTCCCAGGACACCGAGGCCGTCGAGGAGAGCGAAGCGCCCTCCGACGATGCCGAGGAAGCTACCGAGGACGTCTCGACTGACGCCGAGGAGTCGGAACCCGAGATCGCTGATGCAACCGATTCGGACCTGGTGGGCTCGTGGGCGAATCCCGAGGGCGGCGTCTTTCGAGAGCTGACCCTCAACGCCGACGGCACGGCAGACACGCTCAACTACGCGAACGTCGAGTCCCCCGGCACGTGGTCGATAGACGACGATGCCTACTTCGAGGTCGAATCCGACGCCGGAGAGACGTACGGCGGACCAATCACATGGGCGTCCGAGACCGAGTTCTCGTGGGCGTACGAGTCGAGTCCTTGGACGCGAGTCGAGTAGCTCATGGCGTCACGGTCTCGGGACGCCCTGGCCTCGGCCTACTCGGCCAGTATGATCGCCTGGCTGTAGGCGCCGCTCCCACCATCGAGCGTCGTGCCGATCACCATGCCGGTGCCGCCCGCGTCGAAAAGGACATCGTCTAGATGCGTCCTGTTGTGTCTCGCATGTTTGCAGTTTGGTTTGCAGAATCGAGAGGCCCTCTCGAAGTCGGACCACAACCGACTCGGAGTGACCGCTTCGAGAGCGGCGGGCGGGCAGAGCCTAGAACGCTGGTTCCTCGAAGAACGCTGAGCTATCGAAGAACACCGGGGCCTCGAACAATGTCGGGTCCTCGAAGAACAACGGGTCCTCGATTGACGGCGGATCTTCGAACGAGTCCATCAAGGTGGTGTTGAGGTCATCTGCGACCGATTCACTTATGACGCTCGTGCCGCCTAGCACCTCAAGACGGCCGACCCCTGCATGGCGCGCCTCCAGGAACTCCGCTGCAACTGAGCCGCCGGCGGAACTCGCCAGAGGATCCACCATCAGCAGAACGCCTCCACCGATGCCCACAGCAGGCCCTCCTGCAAGCGCATCCGGGAAGTTGCTCCCGGTCGCCAGACCGACCCTACTGAGCGTCGCCCAGCCACGCAGCAGCGCCTCGTCGGCGATGTCGGCTGCAGTCGTATAGCGCGTGCTCCCGTACCAGCGAGTCGAGGCCGCACCCCCGTTGTCAGCGAGCAGTCCGTCGAGCGTGCTCTGAACGGCGGGTGACACAGCGCCCGTACCACCCAGAATGATGGCCTCAGTGCAGCCTTGTCCGGTGATGTAGTCGATGGCCTCAGGAGACAGCGCATCGGACTCGGTCAGCACCACCGGGATTCCCGTCGCGTATGCGACAGGCGAGACTGACAGCGCATCTGCAAAGCTATCGCCACGTGCAATGAATACGGTCGTCCAACCCGGACCGCCGCTCCATCCGCCGCCGTCGGACCAAATCCCTGCTCCGTCGGTACCCCAGATGCCCATGACCTCCTCCGCGATCGCCTGCGAGGTCGAGTACCGTGTCCGGCCGCTGATCCTGCGCACCGAGTAGGCCCCCAGGGACGCCTCCAGTTCTTGCGACACCGCGCCGTACCCGCCCACGATGACGATCTGCGTCGCGCCGAGGCGACCGATCTCACGCTTCACGCTCGCCGGAAGCGCGTCCCGGCGCGTGAGCAGGATCGGGCACTCATAGGCACCGGCAAGTGAGGCTGCGGAAAGCGCGTCAGGGTAGTTCTCTCCAGTCGCCAACACAACGGTGTTCGATGAGGTGAAATGCAGACGAGAGGCCATGACGGCCGTGGAGTATCTATCGAGTCCCGCCGAGCGACCGACCGGGCCCGCGAGAACCGTCGACTTGACCTCATTGTCCGGATCGGAGAGATCGACCCAGGCCAGACGGTTGGAGTCGAACGCGAGTCCTGCTTTTGGGAGGTCCGAGTCAGTGACCCTGACGCTCTTCTTCTCCGCCGTGCTATAGAGGTAGAGGTCGGTGTATTTGGGCCCCATCACGAGCGGGTTCCCACCACGCCAGTGCTGCCAGGAGACCCATCCGTTCTGCACCTGGGGATCGGTATCGTGGTCATCGGCCACACCGACGTCATGCAGCGTATCTGTCGCCATATCGAAGGCATACACGTTGAGGCCGCTCGCCTCTCCGTAAGAACGCCAATCACACCAGGCGATAACATCGCCCCAGATCGAGGGGGCGGTCATGTTACCGTCTTGCGCTGGAGTTCCGTCGGGGAACATGTCCCACACCGTCTGCGTAGCAACCTTGCTGAACTGACCGGTCGCCTGATCGAAGGATCCTTCTCCCAGAACGAGGGCGGAGTACGGGCTGCCGCCACGAGCCCATACGATGCGGAACTCATCGCCATCCGACCAGATGTCAGGAGCGGTTGAAATGTCTGGGTCGCCTCCCGAGGTGGGAATCACGAGTTCTTCGCCGCTGGGAATGTGATAGACCCTCAGAGGAGCGTTCTTGTCGCTCAGGTCATCCCATACGACAAAATCACCGCTGATGGATGGCGTGCCTGCTCGGCCATTCAGATTCGCGATATTGGAGATGTTGAGCTCATCGCCAGTCGCCAGGTTCTTGAGGTACACGTCCGTGTACGGACGCGGCCCCAGCGTCTGCACCCATGCCACCACATTCCCGCTGATCGCCGGGTGGCTCTCGTCAGCTGTCGTACTCACGCTGACATCAAAGAAGGTCCGTTTTGAGAAATCGTATCCGACGACATCGTCGGTGCCTGCACCCGCGTTGTACTCGGACCACACGATCCGGTCGCCGGACAAGGCGGTGGACAACTGGTCAAGCGTGTCGTTCGTGACCGCGGCCCCATCCGTGCCCCAGATCGCAGCACCTACCGAGCCTGCGACTGCCACCCCGGCGAACGTGAGCGTCGCCAAGAACACAACAATCCCCAGCTTCCGCATGCGAGACCTCTCTTTGCCTGCCAATCCCCGGACCCCTGAATACATCAAACCTACATCCGCAGACTAGCACGCTGAGCACGAACTCTGATTTGACGGATCGATGCAGAGGAGGCCCTGCGCATCCATCGCGATGCGTCAGATCGTCACGCGCAGCCTTCCGAGGACCCGGCTGGCAGGAAGACACGCGGCGACAGACGCGATCCACTAGAGGCGTGAGTCATGAAAGCCCGCCTCGCCCCTGAGGAAGCGGGCTTTCGTCACATCAAATGGCGGGCGATGGTGGGCGATACAGGTCGCACTTCGAACGACACAGAAGCGCCCTGCGAGTCTCGGGATCACATCCAGATGATTGCCGTAAGGACGCCCGTGAACATGGATGTCACACCCATCATGATCACTATGACGCGCACCGTCGCCAGATTGTCTTCTTCGCTGTCTGAGAGGAATGTCCACTTCTTGGGGTAGCCGCCGGCGACCATCTGCCTGTGCACTTCCAAACACATGCGGACCAGCGGCTCGCGAAACACCAGGATGAGCAGACCGATCACGAACACTGCCGCGCCTATCAAGACCTCTATGCTCACTTGCGCTCCGGTTCGGTCGTCGGACACATCGAACTGGTCGGCCTAGGCCCTGTCGTGAGCCGCAGCGGCTGCAAGGTCTTCGAGCAGCGCGTGAGCCCTACTGTGTATCCGAACGGGGTCCGTGAAACGGGCGCCACATCATCGGTGGAGAGCTCGTGAGTCCGGAGGAGTCCACGGAGGAAGAAGGAGTCGGGTTCTTGGCGTGTGACAGCTCCGTACATGGCCGTGTTCCAGAACAGCCACGACGTCGCGGCGAGTCCGACCACGTGCAGCGCGACGTCCACCGTGAATCCGCTCCCGGTGCGGGCCACCTGCATGCTCCACGCCACCGCGATGAACCATCGAGCGCTGTTCGCCCATCGGGCGCAGCGGTCGGATGCAACGGATTCGGCTCGGCTTACGCCTTCACTCGAGGGGTCCATGGCGCTCCATCCGTTCGGTCGCCAACAGCCAGGCTAACCTAGGCGAGAAGCGACTATGCGTATATCAGCATAGCGAAAGGCCCCGGCGCGGATGCCGGGGCCTCGAGGATCGCTGGTGGGCCATCGTGGACGCTTGTGTAACCGTTTGTGCGTGAACGGACCCGGCATGAAACTGTACGATACGTCCGACTCGGGCGCGCTTTCTGCCGGAAGCGCGGGTTAGATGCACGAGGCGTCACGCCGGGCGTGGTTCCCCGAGATGCACGTCGCAACTCGCTGCGGTAGACTATTCTGCACGCTGTCCACGTGTCAAAGGGGAGGTAAAATGGCTGCCGAGGAGCCCACGCAAGTGAAACTCGACCCTTCGAAGATGAGCATCCATGCTGACGATGCGCTGATGCCTGGCAAGTACAGCAATCTGATCAACGCCAGCCTTTCGTCTCACGACTGCATGCTGGACTTCGTCTTCGTGGACGCCACCACTGCACAGACGAAGAACCCAACCGGGTACCTTCAGGCACGGATTCTGTTGTCACACTCCAACATAGAGCCGCTCATCAAGCTCCTGCAGCAGCAGATAGAGTTCATCAAGTCGGAGCAGAAGACTGCCGAATAGATGAGCAGCACCCCGTACATCGTGTTACAGGCTGAGGACCCGCTCGGTCGCAAGGTTGTCATGGCAAAGACAACCTATGACTACAAGCGCGTGCAGCATCAGACAAAGGGAGAGTCGGTAGATCAGATCAGAGTGACCATTGAGGATCCGGACTCGATCTTCGAGTCGCAGCATCAGTCACGATCTGCCCACCGAATGTACTTCCGGTCTCTAGGCTCCCGTGGGTACATACAGAAGGTAGTCGTAGATCATTGCGATTCACCCGGCAAGGTCGTGACATTCCACGTGACCGATGGCACGGACAACACTGGCCCCATCGAGTACATGAGGAGGTGAACAGCCATGACCATCTTCCACGTATCAAGCCAAGACGCGCTTTATGACGATTTTGCGGACGTCTTGTATGTCAAGCTGGCAGAATCCGACGACACCTTCGGGCGCGAAACGCCATCCGGTCTGATTGTTCACTTCTCGCGGTCGACCGGAGCGCCCACCGGAATCACGGTAATGGACTACTGCGCGCTATCAGAGGATGAGCGGCACGTCTTCCAGGTTGACACCGAGAGTCCCTTCGAGGTCCACATCGAAGACACTTCGATCGCCTGCATGGGCTAGGTTCGACCGCCTCGTTGCACCTAACCTTGATTCTGCAGTCTGCATGGCAGGATATCGCACCAAGGACAGAGGCCCCGGCGCGATGCCGACGCCTCGAAGGTCGCTCGTAGGCCATTGTTGACGCGTTTCTGAGCAGCAGTGCGGCTGCTGAAGAGCCGAGAGGACCTGACTAGGCGGGGCTCTTGCAGGCTCGCACCCCGCGTTCCCGTGCTGAGCTAGGGTGCTTCGCCAGTCCAATCGGACGCGTGTTTGATTTCCGACTCAGGTGATCCCAACCAACCATTCTCGAACAGGATCAACTGCACCTTGTCGGCCGCGCGCTCCGCTTCTCCTGGGGTCACCCCATGAAGCGCGGCGGCATTCTCGAATGCCTGGGCCTCCGTCACGGACATCGGTGTGTCGATGACACTCCGGTAGATTCGGTACTCATTGACCGTGAAAGACTCCTGCTGGTTATCGGCCTCCTGGGAATCAGCAGGCGAATCGGAACACCCAGTGGCTACCGCGAAGACCGAGAATGCGATGACGCCCAATAGGATGAGCGAGACCGACATCGAACGTATTCGAACCATACTGCCCCTTCCCCTCTCGCCAATGCCGCACGCGGAGCGGATGGGCTGAGCGCCGCTCCGTCAACAGAGTACCGGAACGCTATGGTGCGTCTGCTCCATCCGCTGGTTCGCCATGCCGACCGAGATGGTGATGAGGAAGGATCGCGACCGACTAGCGGTCCAGCTCGATGATCACCGATTCGCCCGCAGCGAAGAGGACTCCCGAGTCGACTTCCAGCGACAGTCCCGTCAACCCCTCGGGAACCTCGAATACGATGTCGCCGGTTCTCGCGAGACCGGGGTTGACGTTGTCGAGGAAGAAGGACTCCTGGTTCTCCAAGTACATGAATGCACTAGGGTCCGCATCGTACGCGTTGCCTTGGGAATCATGCAGAGTGAACATCGTCGAATCCATGACACGGCCCTCGGCGTCGTTGTTCTTGATCGTCACGTTGATGAGGAGGAACTCGCCTTCGGTCGTCATGGAGAAGCGGTCCTCTCCCAGTTGCGTCGTCGACGAGACACCGTTGACCGTGTACTCAAACTTGCTGACGGCCACCGTATCGCCAACTCCGTACTGCTCGGGTTCATCCGACGGAGGAGCCGGTTCCGCCGGCTCCTCCGTCGGTTCGTCAGCAACCGGCTCTGCGGCCGGACTCGCGTCATCACTTGCGGGGTTCGACGCAGTGGTGCTCGGAGTCTCTGGAGATGAGTCCCCAAGAACTCCGACAATCGCGCACAGGCCACATGCTCCGAAGAGCACGGCTGCTGCGAGCACGATGAACCACACGCGCTTGTAGAACGGCTTGGCTTGGGGTGTCACACCTGCAGGTACCGAGGTCATCTGACTGGCTCCTGCCGCACCGCCGACGCGCTCGGTCGCCCAGTCGCGCATCTCCTGGCTGACCCACTCCAGTTCGCCCCTGTCCGCGAACTGCATCAGAGTCGGCAGGTCAACTGCGCCCGACCCCTCGATGGTAAACGACTCATCTTCGAAGATGACACGTTGGCTCGGGTAACCGCTAGATGCCTTGAAGGTCGCGACGTGCGTCATGACGTCTCCCCAATCACTCTGTGACTCCCCCTCGGCGGATTGTAGCCGAGTCGGCCTCCCCGAGCCCCAGCGATGACGCATGGTGCACGCAAGGCCATGGCGAACCATGCTTCTGCAGTCTGCATATCAGGATAACGCAGCAGAAGAGGCCCCGGCACGGATGCCGGGGCCTCTAAAGTTGCTGGTGGACAGTTGTGCGGCGGATTGTACTGGCCTGATGCTTGTTCGGCGATTGGAGGCAGTGCGCTTTTGGCGGGGCGTCAGACGGGGGCGGGCTACGCAGAGAGAAACGCTAGCTGCGCTTCGTGGTGCTTCCGGAGTTCCGCTGCTTCCGGACGGCCTATAGACACAGTGACGGCATCAATCAGTACCGCGTATGCGCCGTCGAGCGAAAGCGAAGCGAACGCTCCGTACTTCTTTAGCAGGAAGAGGACGAGATGGCTCAGAAATCTTCCTACAAGATGGCCGTAGCAGTCGCGCTCGGGCTTGGCAGTAGCAATCGTGCCGGAGGGAATCGGTGCCTGCTTGGCTGCGTTCTTGTCCCGCAAGCGGTTGGCTAGATCGTGCGGTTGGAAACGTGGCGGGTCCGTCGTGCTGCTTGCAGCACGCACATAGCGCCTGCAACTCGGGTCAGATCTGTCGAAGAGACCGCTTCCTTCGTGAATCAGGAGCAG
>JAQIBK010000287.1 GCA_027859125.1 Actinomycetota bacterium
GCTGGACGTGAAATCGCCGGAGGTCACTCAGAACGTCGATGCCATCGCGAGCGAACTCACGCGATTGGAGCGGATCAGTTTTGAGAACGACCTTCTGTTCGGTACCAGTCCGGTGATAATGAGGGACGGGCGTCGGGTTCGGGGGCGCGAAGAAGAGTAGTAGACTTGAGCGGGTATTCTCCAGGTTCACTGGTGGATCCTCGGGCGGGTGTATGGGCGGAGCCAAGAGGAGCGCAGACGAATGGAAGCATACGAGGCGATCGTGTCGCGCCGAAGCATACGCAAGTACACGGGTGAGTCGGTGTCCGAGCAGGAGATCGAGAAGATCCTCACTGCTGCTATGGCGGCGCCCTCTGCGGGAAATCAGCAGCCGTGGCGTTTTGTCGTCGTGACCGACCGTGAGCGAATCAACGCGGTCAAGGAGACGACGCCCTACGGCAAGATGCTGGATGAGGCCGCGCTCGCCCTGGTCGTTTGCGGCGACGTCCGCAGCCTGAAGCACCCGACCATGTGGGAGCAGGACTGCTCCGCTGCTGTGCAGAACGTCTTGCTGGCAAGCCACGCTCTCGGACTCGGGGCCTGTTGGTTGGGGTATTGGCCCAAAGAAGAGCGCACCGAGCCGCTCAAGGCCGTCCTTCGCCTCCCAGAAGGTGTTGAGCCCCTGGCAGTGCTGTCGATCGGCCACCCCGCCGAGGAGAAACTTCGCTCCGAGCGCTACGACGCGGCATTCGTGCACCGGGACCGCTGGTAGATGCCAGTGCTGCTCAGTGCGCGAAACGTCTGCTATTCGACCCAGGGTGACCACGGCAGCCTCGTACTTCTCGATGGGATCGAGCTCCATGTCTCACGCGGGGAGGTCGTCGACGTTTCCGGACCTTCCGGATCCGGCAAGACCACGCTGCTGCGTGTGCTGGCGCAGCTGCTCCCCGAATCGACTGCGGACCTGTCGCTGTCGGGCGAGTCGGCTGACTCGATGACGCCACAGGCGTGGCGTTCGCGGGTCGCACTTCTGCCTCAGAAGCCAGTCATGCGTCCCGGAACTGTTCGCGATAATCTGCTCGTTCCATGGACGTTCAAGGTGAGACGCTCAGCCGTGGCCCCCACCGAGCACCAGTTGCGTGAGGCGCTCGACGACGTGGGTTTGCACGAGGTGTCGCTCGAACGGGATGCGGCTCGGCTGTCAGTCGGACAGGCCGCGCGGGTCTCACTCCTGCGAGTGGTTCTGACCGGTCCTGAGGTTCTGTTGCTCGACGAGCCGGACGCCAGCCTCGACGATGTCTCTGCCGAGCAGGTCGCTGCCATGATCCGCGCGTTCGCGAGTGCTGGTGGAGGCGTTGTTCGCGTGCGGCATAGCCGAGCTGATTCGATAGCCGCCAGGCGTCTCAGGCTGCATGGGGCTTCACTCCGGGAGGCGGAGGCCGATGAGCGCTGATGCGGGAGTCGTGGTGATCGGTTGGCCGCAGCTCGTTGTGGCCATGCTGTTCATGGTCTTCGTCGGCGTTCTGTCGCTCCGCTTGTCGTTGGGGCTCGAGAAGGACCTTGCGATAGCCACCGTTCGCACTTACGTGCAGCTGTTCGCGCTAGGGCTTGTTCTGCGCTACGTGTTCGACATCAACAGTCCGTGGCTGGTGGTCGGGCTGCTCCTGCTCATGGTCGCTGCGGCTGCCAGGATCATCGTGAAACGGGCGCCGGACGCTCCGCGCGGTCTGTTCACTCAGTCGTTCCTGACCATGGCACTGACCGGCTTCACGGTGACTTTCGCAGTGACCGGGCTGATAGTGCAAGTCGAGCCCTGGTACCGTCCGCAGTACGTGATCCCCATCGCGGGAATGGTGCTGGGCAACTCCATGAACGGCATCGCGGTCGCCCTGGAGCGCACGTTCGCAGACCTCGATGCGCGTCGCGACGAGATCCTGGCGCTTGTGGCGTTGGGCGCCACGCCATGGGAGGCGGCCGGGCCGTCCGTCCGTGCTGCCATCACAGCCGGCCTGATTCCCACGATCAACTCGATGGCCGCCGCCGGTATCGTG
>JAQIBK010000320.1 GCA_027859125.1 Actinomycetota bacterium
CACTGACGGTGCGATCCGATTTCCGGTCAGATCGGAAATCGGGGCGCAATTCCTGCGGGCAGCCCCACAGCGGCGAGGCGGGCGCGTGGCGCACGTCGCGGAAGCGAAGCGTCTTATTCCCGCGCCGGGACAAGACCTTCTTGAGCCACGTGGTGAGGTGTCGGGCCCAGTGTGCCATCCGCGTGCCTTGTGTCAGGAATACGTCCTGAAACCGCCCACGACGCGCCGGGACTGCACGTGGCGACCTGATACCAGACATCGCCCCTGAGCTGCGACGATGCGGTACTCAGCGTGCCGATCTGACTCCGCCCGGAACCCCCATGCCAGGTTTCGAATTCCCTTGGGGGCACCATAAAACCGCAGGTCAGGCGGTGTTTCTGCCCTCGTGTGGTGCCAAGGAATCCCTGTTGTTCGAAATCACGTCGGATTGCTATGGACCTTGCAGTAAGCGACGCTCCAATCCGACGGCTTGGGACATACACTACAACAGTTGGCTCCAAGTGTTGTACTATATGTCCCATGAGAGAGCCAAGCGACAACGCACTCATGTCAGCCGAAGCCATCTTCGCCGCGCATGAAGGAGTCATGCGCACGGGTGAAGCGCTCGAGGCCGGCATACATCGGCGGACCCTGTACTGGATGAGGGATCACGGGAAGCTTGAGACCCTGAGCAGGGGAGTGTTCATTCTCGCATCGGCGCCACTGCCCGAGAGCCCGGACGTCGCCGCGGTTATGCGCCGCATCCCCAAGGCGGTCCTGTGCCTCGTGAGCGCTCTGGAGTATCACGGCATCGGGACGCAGATCCCGAACGCCGTGCAAGTCGCACTGCCGAGGAACATACGACCCCCCAAGATCGCCCATCCACGGGTGCAGGTGTTCAACATGAGCGACGCGGCGTTTCGGGCAGGGATCGAGGAGCACTCGATGGCGGGCGCTCAGGTTCGCGTGTATGGAGCCGCCAAGACGGTCGCCGACTGCTTCAAGTACCGCAACAGGATCGGCTTCGACATCGCCATGGAGGCACTTCAGGAAGTCGTGAGGAAGCGGACCGCCACGCCTTCAGAGATCATGGAGTTCGCGCGCATTGACAAGGTCGAGTCCGTCATCGCTCCCTATCTGACGGCCCTCCTGTGACCACCGAGAAGCCGACGAATCTCCCCGCATCCGTGCGGGCTCGCCTGAAGAACAAGGCCGACGAGATCGGCCTCGACTTCAACCAGGTGCTCCAGTACTACGCGATGGAGCGCTTCCTGTATCGCCTCTCCAAGACCAAGTGGGCCGATTGCCTGATCGTCAAGGGCGCGGCGATGCTTCGTGTCTGGGACGGTGCGGTAGCTCGGCCGACCAGAGACATCGACTTTCTCGGGCGCATCGTGAACTCGCCTGAGGCCGTTGCTGCGATGGTGCGGGAGTGCCTCGCGGTCGAGTCAGCCGACGGTGTCGAGTTCTCCGCCGATGTGGCCGTCGAACCCATCAACATCGAGGACCGGTATCCAGGAGTGCGTGCGCTCGTCGAAACCAGATTGGCGGGCGCGCGGATGCGCCTCCAGCTCGATATCGGCGTCGCGGACATCGCCGTACCCGAGCCGGGATGGGTGGACTACCCGACGCTGCTGGACATGGATGCGCCACACATCCTCGCGTACCAGCCTGCGACTGCGATAGCCGAGAAGTTCGAGACCATGATCAGCAAAGGGCTTCTGAACAGCCGCGTGAAGGACTACTACGACATCTGGATGCTCTCACGCTCCGTCATCTTCGACGGCAGCGAGCTGACAGACAGCATCGCCGCGACCTTCGGGCGGCGCGGTACCGACGTGCCATTTTCTCGGCCGGCCGTGCTCTCCGACGACTATGCGAAGCGTCTGGAGAGGATGACGCAGTGGACGGCCTTCGTGACGCGACTCGGAGTGTCGGGAATCGAAGCGCCAGACAGTCTCGTCGACGTCGTCGACGTCATCAACGTGTTCATCATGCCGCCTGCCACTGCGGCGGCAGGCGGACAGCCGTTCAGTATGAAATGGGTGCCGGGCAAAGGCTGGTCATGACGATCATCGTCAGCGGCAGACATTTCGGACTCTGACAACGGCCCGCAGACATCGCGCTCGGGGGTCTGTGCGCCAAGCATCCCAGCGCAATCGCCGGGTCCGGAATCGTATGATCGGCACGCCCCCGATTTGGTGCCCGATTTGGTGCCCAAATACATGGTGACTGTTGGTACTCGTTGGTACCTATTGGGACTCACCGCAGCTCCGCCGTACCAACGAGTCCCAATAGTCACCAACAGTCACAAGCACAATCAGGATTCGAATTCCCTTGGGGGCACCATAAAACCGCAGGTCAGAGGCCTGTATATCCCTTTTGCGTGCTTGAAATCGGGCACCAAATCGTGCCCTTCTGAGGGCCAGGCAGAGGGTAAAACCGCAGCTCAGGTGCCATTTCCGCCTCATCTTGGTGCCCAAAATTCCCTGTTGGTGAGGATCGGCCCTCGACGTCGGCTTGTTGCCCGAAGTAGGTTGGCATAAAAACGACTACAGTTGTCGGTAACTGTGGTAACGTATATGCCATGAGAACGCCTTCGGACATGGAGATCGCACGCGCAACGGCCGCATTCGAACGCGCCCGCGGAGTGCTCGGCACCTCCGAAGCGCTTTCCTCCGGCATCGAGGAACGCACGCTCTACTGGATGCGTGACGCAGGTCTCGTCGAATCGCTCTCCCGGGGCGTCTACCATCTCTCCGCGTTGCCGCTGCCCGCATATCCCAGCGTGGCCGCCGTCCTGAGGCGCGTCCCCCGCGCCGTCCTCTGTTTGGTGAGCGCGCTCGAGTACCACGGGATTGGCACGCAGATCCCGGCGGCGGTCCAGATCGCCCTGCCGACGGGCGTCAAGGCGCCGAGGATCGCCTACCCGCGCATCGAGCGGTTCTCGATGAGCGCCGAGGCTATGGCGGCTGGCGTCGAAGAGCACGACATGGACGGCACACCCATCCGCGTGTTCGATCTGGCCAAGACCGTCGCCGACTGCTTCAAATACCGCAACCGCATCGGACAGGACGTGGCCATCGAAGCGCTGCAAGAGACGATACGCTCTCGTCATGCGACGCCCGCGCAACTGATGCGCTACGCCAAGGTCGACCGGGTGGAGCAGGTCATGCGTCCCTACCTCCAGGCACTGATGTGAGCGCCCAGAGTCCGATCGAGATACGCCGCCGGCTGAAGGCCCGCGCAGCGGAATTGGGCTTGGACTTCCAGCGGGCGGTTCTCTACTACGCGATGGAGCGGTTCCTCTTCCGACTGTCACAGACGCCGTGGTCGGACCAGCTCGTGGTCAAGGGCGCCGTCATGCTGCGCGTGTGGGACGCCGCGGTCGCGCGGCCGACCCGCGCATCGATTTCCTCGGGCGCGTCGACAACACCCCCGAGGCGATCCCTAGCATCGTCGCCGAGTGCCTCGCGATCCACCTCGACGACGGCCTTGCGTTCGAATCCGAAATCCAGGTCGTTCCCATCACTGTCGAAGACCGATACCCCGGCGTCCGCGTGAAGGTCGCCGGTGACTTGGGCGGGGCGCGGTTCGTGCTTCGGCTCGATGTCGGAATCGACGACGCCGTGGTGCCCGATCCGGGTTGGGTCGACTACCCGGTCTTGCTGGACGACGAGGCCCCAAGGATCCTCGCCTACCAACCGGCCACCGCCATCGCCGAGAAGTTCCAAGCGATGATCGAGATCGGTCTGGCCAACAGCCGGATGAAGGACTATCACGACATCTGGATGCTCTCGCGCACTCTGGAGTTCGACGGTCAGGATCTTGCGGACGCTATGCGCGCGACGTTTCAGCGCCGCGACACGGAGCTGCCAGCCGAGACGCCCGCGGAACTCACTCGCGAATACACAGGGCAGCCGGAGACGTCACGGATGTGGGACACGTATCGGAAGGGGTTCTCGGCATCGGCGAGCGAGCTACGTGAGGATCTTCAAGACGTGGCTGACGCCATCGCAGTGTTTGTGATGCCTGCCGTCATCGCGGCGGCCAGCGGGGACGCCTTCGTCAAGTCGTGGGTGCCGTCTTCCGGGTGGGCGCAGGAGAGCTGACGGCTCGGAGGATCCGGTACTTCGCGGCTATCTCGAGATCCCCAGATTTGGTGCCCGATTCGGTGCCCAAATACCTGGTGACTGTTGGTACTCGTTGGTAGCTATTGTGACTCGCCGCAGCTCCGGCGTACCAACGAGTCCCAACGAGTCCCAATAGTCACAAGCACAATCAGGATTCGAATTCCCTTGGGGGCACCAAATTTCGCGTAAGCCCGTCTGTGGAAACAGGCGGGCTTACCTGTTCTCCGACCACTCGCAACGGGAATGAACAAACGTACGATCTTTTGAATCGAGAGGAGAACAGGATGGCATTCATCGACAACACGATTGAAGTCGACCGCCATTGTAGAAGATGACCTCATCGAATGGAACGCGGATGTCATCGAGCGTATCCCCGATCAGAGCGTCACTTGGCGGGCCCTCGACGGCAGGGAGACCGGCAAGGTCACCTTGGACAAGATCGGTGCGGACAAGACGATGCTGCACTACGAGCTCGAGTACGATCCCAAGGCGTGGGAGGGTAAACCGGACACGATACGCCACTGGATGCGTCGGCGTGTCGACGCGGACTTGAACGCGTTCAAGGCATACATTGAGAAGGACACGCCACCAAATATGCTGAAGGACTGAAGACTGGCTCAGTAGAAGCTGCTGCCGAGAAGCAGTACGAACGCATTTGAGGCGTGGGCCAGACAAGGCTGATGAAAGGATTCGCTCATGGAAGAGGTCGAAGCCACGATCTTTGATGGTGATAAGGTGCTCGTGTCGGGTATTGCCGTCTTGCTTGACGAACTAGATGTGACTGCGGGATTGAGCGACGGCTCGGGTTGGCACGCCCATGCGGCGCTTCCAC
Source organism: Actinomycetota bacterium (assembly GCA_027859125.1). Lineage (GTDB taxonomy): Bacteria > Actinomycetota > Coriobacteriia > Anaerosomatales > UBA3086 > UBA3086. The sequence continues at coordinate 4,945 of JAQIBK010000320.1, forward strand.
TCGGTCAGGTTCTCGAGCCCGGCAAACAGATGCGAATCGAGACAGCCGACGGCAGATCGGGCGAGGTAGCCATTCTCGACCCTCCGACAATCGAGGGTGACCGGGTTCTGCACGTTTTCACAGGCGTCGGTCCGCTCATGAGATCCGGCGCCTAGTGGAACGCCCCGGGTTTCCTGTTTTCCGGGCCCCATGTTCACGAGGATCCGCCATTTGTGCGGATCCTCTCCTTTCCTAAGGTCAGCCGGGCGAACGATACGGCTTGACGCGCATAGGCCCGCCTCACGCTACTATGTCGACATACGGAATGTGTGCTCGAGAAGTCAATCGGGTCGGAGTGACGGATGAGAGCGAGGCGCTGCCTTTCAAGCGGCAACGAGCGCGTTGACTTTGACGTGCCTATTCCCGCTACCCGTAGTGGTGGAAACTACTCTTGGTTACGGGTTTCGCCGCGATCTTCTTCCGGGCAGCTGACCCCGTTCTTCGAGTCGCGATCGTGGTCGCCTTCATTTCGCTGGTCGCGTCGGACGTATTCTCGGTGTTCGGTGGGGAGCACGTCGTGTTGAGCGAGCGTGAGCTGCGCGTCGAGCGGCGGCTCTTTGGCAGGGTGGTCAAGAGCATCCGGTTCGGTACAGGAGAGATCGAGTCGATCGAGGTCACGCAAAAACCACGCGGACCCAAGCGGCTATCCGATCCGGATGAAAGGGACCAGAATCTGTGGGCTTTCTCGGACGGCCCGATCGAGGTCGAGACTGCGGATAGAATATGCAGCTTTGGGCAGGGACTCATAGATGACCCGCTGGGCCGACAACGCCTCGGGGGCGACCGCCAGTGATAGAGATACGCAACCTGGAACTCCCGCTGTCGGTTGGTACGACACAGGGCGAGTCATCGATCAAGAACTCTGCCGCCCGTCGTCTGGGACTCAGTGAGGATCAGATCACCTCGGTTCGACTGCTCAAGCGGTCCGTCGATGCCCGCCGCAAGAGCAATGTCCACTTCGTGGCCACCCTCGGCGTGACACTCGAGGCGACGAGCTCCGAGGACCAGGATGCCGTGGTGCGCCGCACGAACGATGACGACGTCTACATCTCACAGACCGTGTCGCCTCCCGCCATCGCAAGGCTCAAGACCCCGCCTTCGGTGCGCCCCGTGGTCGTGGGCACCGGCCCGGCCGGGCTCTTCGCGGCGCTCACCCTCGCGCGTTCGGGCGCACGTCCGCTCGTGCTCGAGCGGGGAGCCGCCGTCGACCAGCGCATCAAGGCCGTGGGCATCTTCATCCGCAACGGCGTGCTCGACCCGGACTCGAACATCCAGTTCGGCGAGGGCGGCGCCGGCACGTTCTCGGACGGCAAGCTCACGACCAACACCCGCAACCCTCGGATCCGCAGCGTCCTAGAGTCCTTAGTGCAGGCCGGCGCTGCCGAGGAGATCCTGTGGCAGGCCAGACCCCACATCGGCACCGACCATCTTACGGGGGCGGTGAAGCGTCTCCGGCAGGAGATCGAGTCGCTCGGTGGCGAGGTGCGCTTCGGGACGCGCCTCAGCGACCTCGTCCTCGATGAGAACGGTGCGATTCGCGGCGTCGTGACCGTAAGCGACCGGGGTCGCGAGGAGTTCGCGGCTGAAGTGCTCATACTGGCGACGGGGCACAGTGCGCGCGACACCTTTGAGATGCTCCACGCCTGCGGTACGAAGCTCGAACAGAAGCCTTTCTCGATCGGCGTGCGAATCGAGCACGATCAAGCCATGGTGAACCGCGCGCAGTACGGCGGAGCGGCCGGACACCCCGCACTCGGTGCGGCTGACTACAAGCTCTCGTACCACCTGCCCTCCGGACGTTCGGCCTACACGTTCTGCATGTGCCCGGGTGGACAGGTCGTCGCGGCGGCGAGCGAAGCGGACGGCGTGGTCACCAAAGGCATGAGCCGGTTCGCTCGCGAAGGCGCCAACGCTAACTCAGCGTTCCTGGTGAACGTCATTCCTGGGGATTTTGGAGACGAACACCCCTTGGCCGGCGTTGGTTTTCAGCGCCGATGGGAGCGTGCGGCCTTCGAGCTTGGCGGGCGCGACTATCGTGCGCCGGCGCAGCTACTGGGCGACTTCCTGCAAGGTGTGGTCTCCTCGGAGGCGGATAGAGTGCAGCCCACGTATCCTCTGGGAGTGCAGTACGCCGACCTGTCGCAGTGTCTGCCCGAGTTCGCGGTGGCGACCCTGCGCGAGGCGGTGCCGGTGTTCGACGGCCGGCTGCGCGGCTTCGCAACGGCGGACACCGTCCTCACTGGCGTGGAGACTCGCTCGTCCTCTCCTGTGCGAGTGATGCGTGACGACAGCGGGCAGTCGAACTTGCGGGGCATCTACCCTTGCGGGGAGGGCGCTGGCTACGCGGGCGGCATCATGTCCGCGGCTGTGGACGGCATCCGCTGTGCCGAGGCCGTCCTCTCGAGCTACGCATGACGTCACAGTGCTCGCGATCGAGCGAAGGGTATCATCGAACCATGGACTCAGAAGTGACAGAAGTGGTCGCCACGATCATCGAGGACGACGATCCCACCTACCCCACTCACATGGGCAGCGGACCTCCGTCTGGCGGATGTCTGTCTATCGGGGCCGGCATCGTTCTCATGTTGGTCGGCGTGCCCATGCTTGTGTGTCCGGGTCCCGGAATAGCCACCTTAGTCCTCGGGTTCGGTCTTGTGCTGAGAGGACTGGGTGTTCGACCTCCCTCCAGGTGAGTGCAGTGCGCTTTTGTCGGCCTCTCGTGTACTATTTGAGCAACGGGGGTTCGAGAGGATGGGGGTGACCATGCGACGCATGCGCTTTGCGTCGGTACTCTGCTTCACGTTCGTGGTCTTGGCCATGATCGCGCCAACGGCCGCGCTCGCACAGGAGGCGGACGCGTTCCCAAGCGGCCGCTATGACGGTTCAGCGAGCGCCAACACAAAGCCAGAGAGCCCGATCTCGATCAAGATCTGGCTGACCGAGAA
>JAQIBK010000223.1 GCA_027859125.1 Actinomycetota bacterium
ATCAGTGACAGGCTGTCGCACGCGCCTTCACCCAACAGCACGGGGAGAGAAGCGGCCAACTCGATGTCTTCACCCGCTTTCGGCGTGTAAGCGGCGACCGTGACGTCCTTCGGGATCTCCACTACGCGTGAACGAACCTCCTAGAGTTGCGTCTCCGCTTGCTCGAGCATGACCGCTACCGCGGTCTCACGACAAACCGTGGTCCAGGCCGCATACGCCTGGGCCACCGCCTAGGCGATCAGTGAAGCTTGCAGGGAGCCCTCGTCCAGGACCCCGGACTATGAGCACGTTCGAATTCGCAGGATTGCCCACTCCCATCGCGCCGCGGATCCTCTTCCACTCGATCTGAGCTTCGAGTCTGGATGCTGCGTCTTGAAGCACGTCGGCCTTTCGCATCGCCTCAACAAGCGAATCCGAGTCGAATCCGAGTAAGCCTCAGGATTCCAGAGCTGCGGGAGGATGGCAGCTTGTCAGTCCGCCATCAGCCTGCTGCCTTTTTCCAGCCGCGTGGATCCTTGTAGACGGCGACCCACACATCGTACGTTGTCGCCGGCCAGACCATGCACTGAATCGCCCCCAGCTCACTGTAGCGGACCGACAGTTCTCAGACCGCGAGTTCGACATCGCATGGTCGAGCGCCGTTCCAGAGCATGTTGGAGCGCGTGGCGCGCAAGTGGACTTCGTGAAGGAACTCCTGAGGGTACGAGACGCGATCTTCCCCACAACACCTGGTCGCTTCTTCCCGTTTGAAACGCACACTCGCCTGCCGCTGATTCACTGGCTTCCCGAGAGCATATTCGACTCACTCGCGCGGCGACTGGGGGAAAGAACGGACTACCGGTATCTATATGCACCTACTGGGGCGTACGGCGTTGCGTAACGTGCTTGATTCCGCAAGGGCTCAGCACGCTCGCATACTGGCCAACCGGATCGGACCCTTCGGGATCGATCTTGTCGTCATAGGCCGTTCTGGGGAGTCTGCAACATCTTAGGTCCGATCCAGCGCCCTCTGCTTCTCGATGTACTCGACCAGGAACGCTATCCCCAATCCGAAGAACAGGCCGACGGCCAGCCCAAGGACAGCATCACGCTTCGTATTCGACCCGACCGGAGACTCATTGACCACTCCCGATTCCAACACCCACGCCAAGCCGACATACGGAATGTCCGAAAAGTTCATCTGAGAGAGGGAGTACGACAGACTCTCGTATGCGTTCGTGCCGACCAGCTGCGACGGGGGGGATGAGGCCAGCTCGATGTCCTGCCCGGATTCGGAAGAGTATACGGTCACGGTCGTCTCTCTAGGGATCTCCACCAGTCTATCCAGTGTCGCTTGAAGCTCTTCCTCCGCCTGTTCGCAGACCATGGCGAGCGCTTCGCCGCGTCGCTCCATCGTCCAGTCCGCGTATGCAGTCGCAACAGCCTCGGCGATCTCCGATGCACTCTCCGGATCACCCCGTCGTACCTGAATCGTGATGATGTTCGAACCCGAAGGATTCTCCAAGCTGACAGCCCCCTTGATGGAGCGCCATCCGATAGGTTCACTCAGACGGGAGTCGGCATCCTCGAGCACATCCATCGTGCGGATCGCCTGCATATGCGTGTTGATGTCTCGCTCCACAGACGGGGAGAAGGCAGGTACCTGCCCCTGAGAGGGATTCGACGTGCGAATCTCGCTCACCACCATGGTGGCATCCCCGACATACTTCGGCGGCTCCCCCACGGCGACCACGTACGCCACTATCGGCACGATCAGCGTGGGTACGACGATCAGCAGCCAACGCCGACGAATCACTCGGTAGTAGTCGATCAGCTCCACCCCACACCCCCATGCGTCCGCCTGCGCGTCATGCGTCATCTAGGATTCCAGACATTGCGACATCGGGCAACGCGCGAGAGCAGACATCAGTACGCTCCTCTGGCGAAGAGCGCTGCGGGGATCGTGCGCAGCGGAAGTACCTGCCACAGTCCGGTCATGCCCGGCAAGACCTCCAGGCGGCGCCAGTGCTCGTCACTGCACTTCTCCGTCTCGCGAGGGAGCGGTGGTCGTGGGCCGACAGAGACTGCGGCTACCCAGATCGAACGCTCGCTTCATCAACCGGTTCCGCGAACTGAAGGACACCCTCGGATGGTCATGAGCGGGATTCCGACGATCTCGCGGACCTGCACGCGAGACGTGGTCACGTCACAGAGTCCCGATGAGAGCTGGATGTCCACGTCACGTCCTCGCAACCCATTGATGATTCGGGCCAAGGTCTCGTGGCTGAAGGCGGTCGAAGCGATCAGGACCGTGTCCATGTAGTACTCGTCCAGAACTCTGCGAATCTCGTGCACGTTGCCGAGACACGGGACATCGTGCATGTCGCGACGGGCGTCGGACTGATCAGCCGGGCAGCCAGGCAGCCGACGGGCACGAGCCCAGGGGCGGTATCCGTGTGCAGAACGTGCACGATATCCGCCGCCTCGGGGCTGCAACCGACGATGAGTGTCGGCTTCAGGAGGCGGCCGCGCTTGCGAGCCCCGACGATGCCGGCTCTCACGGCAGCACGACCCAGGATCACCAGGGCAACGCTGAAGATCAGCGAGAAGCCGATCCACAGGCGGGCGATGCCCCCGAGCTTCAACGCATACTCCGCAAGCACGACTCCCACGACGGCAAGGACGAGCGCCTTCGCCGCCCGCGTGTACTCGCCGGTTCCCCAGAAGACGCGATCCAGACTGTACGGACGCTCGAACCACAACATCGCGATGCTGACGCCCGTCAGAGTGAGGCCAGCGAAGTGCCGGCCATGACCATGAGGGCGTCGGAGGCCAGCAAGGCGGCTCTGATGATTGTGCGCCGTCTGGCTCGTGTCGGAAAGGAACGTTCGGCCACAACCACTCCCCCCTGAGTGCAAACGCCCTCGGTCTCGAACTAGGGCCCCTGATTGATCCCGTGCATAGTGCATAGTGTAGCGTGCATGAAGGAAGAGGAGCGACCCGTGCCACGAAGACCAGAGCCCCGACGAAGTCTATCCTGCATCGAATTCGACCTGCTCGTCTTCCGTCCTCGTGCAGGTGTGAGGGCAACAAATATCGCTCTTCGGAGACTCCGCCCGCATACATGAGACAATCGATGCGCGTGTCCCTGTCGGTTCCACCTCAATCCCTGCTTCCGAACACAGTGGCGGATTGACACCACATCCCTGAACGCTGCTAGTCTTCAGGCTGACTGTTGACTCAGGTGTGGGGGGGCCTTGGGCAAGACCACCGTCATACAGG
>JAQIBK010000151.1 GCA_027859125.1 Actinomycetota bacterium
CAGAAACACTGAGGAGCCTCGCTTCCGGAGCTGCCCGCACATCCATAGCATCCGTCACCCAGGCTGACATCGACGCACTCGGACTCGAACGATTCTTCCGGGTGAACGTAGTGGAGACGGAAGCCGCCTCGGAGATCGAGAACCTCGACGGGGCGCTCGCGATTCTCGCATCGGCACCGATCAAGACCGCGACAGGACAGCCGCTCGGGACAGTCTTGGTCGCCGACGTGCTCAACCGCGATTCCGAGTTCATAGACTCCGTGGCTGACAACTTCGAGGGCACCGCCACTCTGTTCAAGGGCGGAATACGGGTCGCGACCACGGTCACGGACTCAGAGGGTCACCGCGCTGTGGGCACGATCGTGTCGGACAAGGTGCGCGAACAGGTTCTGGACAAGGGACAGCCCTACCGTGGCGCGGCGATCGTCGTGGGCAACGAATACATGACTGCATACGATCCGCTGATCGACGAACTCGAAGCAACGGTCGGCATGCTGTACGTCGGGCTTCCGCTGGACGAGTACAATGCGTCCGTCACGACGTTCGCGATACGGTTCATTCTCGTGCTGTTGGTCGCACTCGCTGCAGCGATGGCGGCCGGAATCTACGTATCGCGCTCCATAGCACGACCACTCACCGCCCTTGATGAGGCCTCCCGCAGAGTCGCCGCGGGCGACCTGACTGCCAAGGTCCCGGAGACAGGCTTCGATGAGGCCCGCACCCTTGGGGCAGCGTTCAACACCATGGTCAGCGGCCTCACCGAACTGATCACGAACGTGGGCGACTCAACGGGCCGCCTGCGTGATGTGGCGGCCGAGATCGATGTGACGTCGCAATCGGCCGCAAGTGGAGCCTCGCGCCAGGCATCGGCCGTCGCCCAGTCGACCGCCACGCTCGAGGAGCTCTCGCGCACATTCGCCTCCGTCGCCGACGGAGCGCATCGTGTGCTCACAATGGCCGAAGGAACACTCGCTGCCGCCGAGGAGGGCAAGTCGCAGCTCACACACTCGGGCATCACGATCCAGACGATCGCAGATGGTGCCGTTTCGGTGAACGAGTCCGCAGAACACATGACCGACGTGGCTCACAGCATCACAGAGATGACCCTCGAGATCGACAGCATCGCCAACCAGACCAAGATCCTGGCTCTCAACGCAGCCATCGAGGCTGCCCGGGCCGGGGAAGCAGGCCAAGGCTTCACGATCGTTTCCGACGAGATCCGCAAACTCGCAGAGTCAGTCTTAAGGACGAAATCTCGAATCAACATGATGATCGCGGATATTCAGAACGCGGCGGCGATATTGATGAAGACCGCGCTCGACCAGGCGAACGCCGCTGATGACGGCGTCTCAACAAGCCATGAATCCATGGAGTCATTCGATGACATCCTTGAGCACGTGTCCGACACCGCACTGGCAGCGCGCGAGATCGCGACCGCTGCATCGCAGCAGCAATCTGCGACATCTCAGCTTGTACAGGCAATGCACTCGGTGAGCTCAGCGTCGAGCGAGAGCGCCGCTGGCGCGCAGCAGCTCGCATCCGCAGCATCGAGCATCACCACGGAGGCGCAGGAACTGCACGAGGATCTCACTGGATTCACCGTCCATCGTGATCCGGCGGACGGGGTCGATCGAAAGAACTCCTAGGCGCGCGACATCAGGATCGATCCTCCCGATGGCGCATAAGGAGCTCTTGGACTCGAGACGCAAGGCGATCCAGTGGCACCTGTTCACCAACTCCGCCCGATTCGATGGCACGCGTGGGCATGCTTGGCGCATGGGATGTCCCCGGTGTCTGAGCGATGGTGCAACCCCCGCTCTCTCGCACCGCGAGCATACCCGATGCACCGTCCCATCCCATGCCTGTCATGACCACCGCCAGAACATGCGGACCATATGCCCGCGCCGCCGATGAGAACAGAATGTCGACCGAGGGCACGTACAGCGAGTCGGCGAAGTCCGCATCGACCATGAGACGTGACACTCCACCGTGATGGGTGATCCTGGTGTGAGCGCCGCCGGGGGCCAGATAGACGTGTCCGGGAAGGAACCGCTCGCCATGTACTGCTTCGGTGACCGGAAGCTGACACACTTGAGACAACCGGAGCGCGAATGCCTCAGTGGCCCCCGCAACCATGTGCTGGCAGATGGCCACTGGCACCGGTAGATCGTCCGGCAGCCCAGAGAGAACCTGCTCAAGAGCGGGCGGGCCTCCTATGGATGCACCGATAACGACGGCGGCATACGGTCCCATGCTCATCGGAACACCGAATCCGTGACCTGCGTTCGACTCCATACGACCCCCCGAGGTGTGCTGTCTCCACCATGATAGCGGAGCGAAGAGGCGACGAATGCGCTATCGTGCCTGTGTACCCCGCCGATACGTACTTGATTCCGGAGGCTCCAATGTCCAACGCCCGACTTCCACGCGCCGCAACCCTCGCGATGATACTCGCGCTGACCGCATCTCTTGCTCTGTCGGGCTGCGCGAACTCCGGTGATCCCGAAGTGCGCGCGCAGGTTGAGATCGCGGGAGACTTCATTACCGCCCTGCTCACATCCGATGGCCCCGCACTCATGAACACACTCCCAGACCTCGTCGCCGAGGCTGGCGCCGAGTCGTTCGCAGAAGCCGGCGACCCCGACGGCGCGGTCACCGAGAAGGATTGGGATGGAAACATCCTGCTTCTGACCATAGAGACGCCCTTGGGGACGGAGAATCTGTCGATCACTTCCGATGAGACCGCCGACTCTCCAGTCGTGAGTGTGACGTCTGACGGAACACTCGAGGATCTCGAACTCGGCATGATGCTTGAGGATGGCTCCTGGAGGGTCAAGACCTTCTTCGGCCTGCCTGTGGAGACAGCGCTGGGCATCAACATCCAGGCCCCGAAGGATCCCGAGACTGCTCAATGCTTCGATATCATGCGCGGCGTGATGACGATGTATCTGGGCTGGGAGATGGATAATCGCGAAGCTGACAGGCCTGCAGACCATGCAGAACTGAAAGCCCTTCTGGTAGAGCTCGGTGCACCTGACCTTCCCGAGTGTCCCTCGGGCGGCAAGTACACGTTCGACCCCACCGGTTGGGGCGACGTGGAGTGCTCAGTTCACGGTCACTACTAGGCGGACACCTTGTTCTTGTCGTCGATGTTCGAGAGCAGTCTCGCGTGTGCGAATGTCTGCGCCAGGAATGCTCCAATAAGGGTCGCTGCGATCATGATGCCTGCGACATCGTAGTAACTGAACTCGGAACCGAACGCCTCGAACTCAGTGCCAGCGCCAACAAAGAACATGACAGCGTTGAGTGAGACCGCCACCACTCGAAGCTCGGTGGGGCCAAAGCCGGAGTAGGTGATCTTGAACACTCCCTCGACGGCCGTGCGAATGTAGACCAGCACGCTCATCATGAGATAGCCGACGTAGATCATCGCGGCAACATCGAACCTCATGAACGGCGTCATGCCCAGTCCAAGGAACACGAAGGCCTCTGCAATGACATCCATGGTGTGGTCAATATAGAACCCGTACTTGGGACGCTCGATCTTGCGGAACCTGGCGAGCGTCCCATCGAGCGAGTCACCGAACCAGTTGATGACGAAGCCGAACGATGCGACCCACAAGAACCACGGATACACCTGTGATGCCCAGTACGAGGCGAATATCAGTGCAGCTCCGGCAACGCCAATACCGGTGAGAACATCAGGGGTGACCCATGCAGGCATGCGGGCGGCAAGCCACTGTAGAGCGGGCCGTTCCAAGAAACCCAGAATCGGCTCGTTCACACGCTTGTGCGAGTTGATATCGGCCATTGTGTTCCTCCTCCTGCCGCCACTCGGGCGACGAATGTTCAAGTATTCTAGGTCTCTTACCTGGGCAACTCGTCAACCGCGTCAGGCCAGATCACGTGCGGCATAGCCCATTGATGCGGCGCTCGACGTAGGAAATCCTCGGCAATCCTCATGACCCGCTCGGCGTTCTCAACGACATCATCGCCACCGGTGAACACCATTTCGATAGGTGGCGAAGCATGGACTTCATACACCCCGTCATCTGCGCAAAGTACGCACAGAAGCACCACTGGCACCTTGGCTTTGAGGGCCAGGCGCACATGGATGGTCGGCAGAGCGGCTTCGCGACCGAACATTCGAACCCGATGCTTCTCACCCGGCACCGGACGATCGAGACCGGTCGCAACGGACTTGCCCTCCTTGAGCCGACATAGAGCGGCTCTCATCGAAGCTCCAGATATGGGCGTGACCTCCAGCCCGGCCTCGGCGCGGCGCGCATTCTGCCACTCGTATCCTGCGTTCGGGTCCGGAACGCTGAGAACCTGCATCTTTAGCCCAGCGAGCGCCACGCCTCGTATCCCGATGTCGAAACCGGCAGTGTGCGGTCCTGCGAGCATGTAGGGGTGCTCGCCTCCGGCCTGCTGAGCCGCGTACTCAGCCGCAAGCGGGGTGAGGCGTACCTGCGACTGCCAATCGCTTCCGATCGCCATGGCCCGGTATAGGTCGAAAAGCCCCGTGCCCACCGTCGTGATGGTCTCGCGAACTGCCGAATCCAGTTCCTGAGCGGTCATTCCGCCACCTTCGAGAACCCACCGATTCGATGCGAACGCGCGATACATCCCGGACTCACGATCCGTGGACAGTCGTCGGGCCACGAGTGACACTACTCCGTGACCCGCACGTTGCGGAAGAGCACGTCCCACTCCGAGGGCAACGCCCTGGCCGATCCGGCTGTTGGACAACGCTTCGAACCCCGCGCCCACGTGGTATCCCTCCGCCTCATGAACCTGAACTGTCACGTGCTGAAGACTACAATGAGAGTGTAGCGCAGGCTTGGCTCGAATATGCGTTCACACATGGGTCTGATAGGCTCATTCCGACACCTGACATGGGAGGGCTCGTGAGCAAGGCCGGTCCGCTAGGCAACACCTCTGTGGAGATCCGTGAGATTCCCATGGGCGACTCTCAGCTCAAGGCTTTCGTCAATCTCCCCTGGAAGCTCTACAAAGGTGACAAGCACTGGACCCCGCACCTCTCCATGGACCTGCTCGGGAACAAGCTTCTTGGAGCGAAGGGGCTGCTGGCCGACGCCGATCACCCCTACCAGAAGTTCGCTGACACAACGCATTTCATGGCGTACCGCGACAACAAACCGGTCGGGCGTATCTCAGCGGCCATCAATCACCGGTTCAACGACTACTACGACGCCGAGTTCGGTTTCTTCGGTTTCTTCGAGGTCATCGAGGACTACGCAGTGGCCGAGGCACTGCTTGATGCCGCCAAGTCGTGGATCGTCGGCAAGGGCATGAAGGTCATGCGCGGTCCCGGCGAGTACTCGAACGCCACACACGAGAGACAGGCACTGCTGATCGACGGCTTCGACACCGATCCCACCATGGAGCTCACGCACAATCCCCCGTACTACCAGGAGTTCATTGAGAGGTACGGCCTTGAGAAGGCCAAGGACTACGTGGCTCACATGCTGCACTTCGACCAGCCAGTTCCTGAACGTCTCAGAGTGATTGCCGACAAGATCCGGGATCGTGGGCATGTCACAACACGACCCCTCGACATGAAGCACTTCAATCGTGATGTGAAACTCGTGATCGAGATCTATAACGAGGCTTGGGCGAAGAACTGGGGCTTCCTGCCCATCACCGAGGAGGAAGCAGACATCATCGCCGAGGGACTCAAGATGGTGGCGGACCCGGGCCTGGCTCGATTCGCCTACATCGATGGGGAGCCGGTTGCGGTCCTTGGAGCATTCCCCGATCCCAACTACTGGCTCCGCCCTCGCTGGAAGTGGTACGGAGACAGCGACGCTGTACGCATCGCACGCCTACTGAAGGGCCGTCGGCACACGCCGAGGGTCAGGCTCATGTTCTTCGGCATCCGGCCGGGATGGCGCAGACTGGGTATAGACGCACTGCTATTCGACGAAATCCACGCATACGCCGTATCCAAGGGCTACAAGGACTGCGACATCTCTCTTCTGCTCGAGAACAACGATCTAGTGATCAGGGCGAGCGAGTTCATGGGTTCGGAACTCTACAAGACGTATCGCATCTACGACATGGAGCTCTAGCGCAAAGGCTCAGGACCCGATCCAGCGGCCTGCTAATCCGCCCCGAGAATAGAATCGAGGCTGGACGCCGGCTCCACACCGACCGCTCGCTCGCCCCCGGCGATATACGCCTCTACCACTCCGTCTGCGATTCCTGAGACATAGTCGGCGACCGGAGTCGGCAGCGATTCTGGCCGCGTGAGCAGAATCGGACCTCTCACGCGAGCCGCGACCGTCGAAGCGGACAATGCGTCAGGGAAATCGATACCTGAAGCAAGAACGAAGCGATGAGGGAGCAGTTGCGTGTCACAGGCGTACTCGGCCACGAGCGCAGAGGTCTCGTATCGATTCGCTCCACCGATCCTAATGGGTGCGGGCAGGGTTACCTTGAGTGAGTCCGGTATCACCATCGTGCCACCAACCACGATGGTCCGCCAGATGGTCCACTCGGTGAGTATCTGTTGGGAGGCCGCGGGCAACACACCCCCGTCGGTGAGAACGATCGGACTCTGAAGGCCGGCGGCCAGGGGCCCGGTCACACATGCATCGGGCCATGACCTGCCCGAGACCACCACAGCCTTGTGTATCGAGTTCGGCCCACCGTACAGACGGCGGGAGATTGCCAGAGCTGTCTCGAACCGACTGGGTCCCCATATGCGTTCCACGGTCTTGACGCCAGCGACCTTGAGCTGCTCTTCGACATCGGCCGAAATCGCAGAATGACCACCAAGTATGACCACGGTCGTGGCCCCAAGGCGTTCGATCTCCTGGGCGACTTCGGGCGAAAGCGAAGTAGGCGTCGTCAGAAGCAACGGCGCACTCTGCTGGGCCGCAAGCGGCGCGCCAGCGAGGGCATCGGGGAAATCAGCAGATGTGGCAAGCACCACCGTGGAGGTGCCCATCGGGAATGCCTCTTGGGAAATGCTGACAGCCGTGCCGACCCTGCTGGTGCCCGCCAGACGAGTGACGACTGGAGTGACTGCACGAGGCACGAGCCCTTCACTGCCCCACAAGAACAATCGCCTGAACGGGTCGGTCAGATCGTTCGACCAATCGGTGAAGATCACATGAGCCGCGTCGGGGGCTCCATCAACGATCACAGGGCTGCTGTAGAACGTGCCCGGCTCATTCGGAGAAACGTCCTCATCGGTCGCTGTCCATGTCACACCAGCGTCGGTCGAAACGAATCTACGGATTATCCCGCCGCGACCGCGCATATCCCCAGCGGGGGCTATGTTGCCATCACTGAGTCCCGCGACGAGCACGGCCTCGAACGTACCCTCGCCGAGTGCGCGGAACGATCCTGAGTCGAAATGATGGTCAGTCGTCGTGATCTCAGCCGATCTCCACGAAGTGCCGTCCCATCTGTCGAATCGCCATGCGAATCTGTCCGCGCCCGTTGTTCGACCGGTCAGGTACATGGCGCAGGGAGTGCTCGACGTGTCAGCACCGACGGTCACCTCATTGGTGAGCCCATAGCCGGAATCGAAGACCGTGCAGGACGCCTCTGCCGTCGCCAAGGTGATGGGCATCGGAAGCGTCTGTCCCTGGGCATTCTGCCAAGTGCCGTTCTTGAGCCGCTTCGCAAAGAAGACGTCGTGCCTTGAAAAGTCTCCAGTGCGGTATTCATAGGTGTCCACACGAGCGAAGGCGATCAGAAGCGTGCCCTCGTCGGTCAGACTGGAATTCGCATACCACCAAGCCTCCGAGTCCCCGTCGAGGATGATCTTCTCTGTGCCGAAGACCGCAGCCACGGAGTCCGCTGACTGCAGAACCCAGTCCGCACTCGAAGATCGGCGAAACAGCATGATGCTGTCGTCGGCAGCCTTGGCGACCTGCGGATATGTAGCCTTGGTAGCGACATCAGGCAGCGCCATCCATGAGTCTATCCTGCCCGGGGATTGCGCCTGTGAGTGCTTCAACGCAGTGTTGTGTGCACCGTACAACACGTGGATACGACCACTCGCGTCGGAGAAGAGCGCAGGCGCCCCGTGCGGATCCATTTCCAGGGTGTTGAAGCCGATTCGGTAGGGTCCATCCCACTTGCTCTTCGCCGGATCCCACGACACTATGCATGCGTCGAAACCAGGACCCTGATATGCGATGTAGACCTTGCCGTTGACCGTTATCGCGGCTGGGTGTGTCGTCATCTCAGAGAGGATCGACTCCTGCGAGGCGTTCCACTCAAAGAAGTCCACAGTCGCTCCGTGAGCGCTCTGCAACGGCAGGAATATCGATGCGACGACAAGAAGTGTCAGCACCCGAATGAATCGATACATGGCTCCCCCACGACTCCTGAATAATCCAACAATGCGGACAGCCTACCACGCTGCGTGTCCGCCGAGGAGACCCAGTTATATTGCTGAAGGAGGTTGAATCTCAGGCAAGCTGCGATACCGAGAAAGAGTGCCACATATCGCGTCTACGGAAGCTGGCCCTCCACCGGATGGCAGTTCAAGCACAGGTCGTCACCCTGCTCCAAGAGCATGAACGTGTTCTCGGTTTCATGCGGGAAGTTCTGAAACCTGGGATTGTCCGTCACGGTTGTCCCGTCGACAGTAGTGATCACGGTCGGATTCGCGTCACCGACGCTACCATCGCCGACTAGTTCACCTACACTGCGCGAGTCCTCATGGCACTGCTGACATATGGGAGAGTGACCTGTCTGCTCTGGAGTACGCGGGAAGGGCATCAGAAACGCTCTGCCCGTTCTGGTCGTGGGGTAGCCGGCGGCGACCCCGGTCATCTCCGTGGACGCGGTGGGCAGATCACTTGCAAGCGCGGCCACATTTGAGTAGTTGAAAGCTGCGTCAGGAGACGCCGAGGCGCTGGTCTCGACAGGATGGTTCATGACAGTCCCACCGGAGCTTCGCCCTGCGTGACACCCGAGGCACCAGTCGGAACCGTATACGGCCGTGGCCGTTGCTGCACCCGTGGGCCGTTGGCGAAGCAGCTTGCTCGTGAAGTACGCGGTTCCTATGGACTCACTGCGCATGCGCTCGCCAAAGAACGGCTCCACAACACCTGAACCATGCGGGCTGTGGCAATCCGTGCACGTCAGAGTCGCGCCGGGGCCATTGAACGTACCTGCCAGCGCACCTCCACCGACCGGGTCTCCACCAGGAACTACATTCGTGGCCTCGATACTGTGACCGCCACTGCTCGTCACTCCACGCGCCGACAGAGTTCCGTACACACCCTTTCCACCTGTCCCGTCGTGGCACACGAAGCAGGTGCCTCTGATCGTATCCTCGAGCAGCAGCATCTCAGACCCGAGGGGCGCATCGTGGACTGTGTGGCACATCGCACACTTGGCCGATGTGGACGTGTAGTTCCCATGGGGCCCAATGCCATTGAAAATGCCATTGGCGTCGTCATGACATTGGGGATAGCAGTATCCGGCGAAGTCCATTGGCGGGTTGGGAAACACATACTCATCCCACGCAAGAGCGCTCGCTGGCAAGAATACGACACCCACCACGATGAATATGAGACTGACTCGAATTGCGGCTCCGCGAATCGCCTGCATGACCCTCCCCAGGTAATGCATGAACCAGTATTAGCTTCGATACTGAGACAATACCACGAACATTCAGCTTGGCGCTCTAGCTTGTACGGCCCGTTCCTCCTCATATTCATGACGACTGTCATCCCGCGCTGATTACAGCTAAGTGCACGACCCCAATACACCGATAGTAGGATTGGAGTCTGACCTGGGGAGGGTCATCGATAGTGCATGGGCGCAACAAGTGGATCATGCTTTGCCTTCTCGTGGCAGCGTGCGCTGTCATGCTGGCACCCTTTGCCCTGAGGTCGGCGGAGCGCGCACCTTCACCGAATCTTACCTCCTTGGCAGACTCACCGGTCGACAGCCCCTCGGATACTGGATTCATCGATCCGGCAGCGGAGGCCCGCAATCCCCTCGGCGCTCCGTTGATCCAAGATGTTGGGACAAAGCCGATCGCATCCAACGACATCGTGAACGCCTCTTCCGACATCCCCGATGCGCCTGCGAACCCCGACCCTGCAGGACCGCCCGAAGAGCGTGCCCCCTGGGTCGTCGATCTCACCCGCCGAAACGTTCAAGACAACGCGCCCGCGCTGCAACATCTCTGCGATGACACAGTCGCCTCGCTCGGCATTGGCGACCTCGACACCATCATCGATCTCTACTCGCCTGACGAGATCATTCTCGAGCCGCTCGGCAGCGACTGGCCCAGCCTGGACTCCGTATCCACAATGCCCACCGTGAACGTATTCCTATCCGAGGGCTCACCTGTCTACTTCACGTATGCGCTGGCCACGTGGACCGATGCGGGTATCGCCTCCCAACACACCGTCTGCGTGCCCATGCGCTTCATCGATGGATCCTGGTACCTCACGGGAATCGACGACACGACCAACGGTCTCGTGTTCGTCACTTCGGTGACGCTATGAGCAGAGGAGCCCCGATGAAATGCTTCGCCGTCGCGATCACGCGTGCAGCACCGAGGAAGTCCTCGTCCTTCGTCCGTCCTTGCAGGCCTTCCACCAGAGGACGCGCATAG
>JAQIBK010000113.1 GCA_027859125.1 Actinomycetota bacterium
TATCCGAAGAATGCTGAGATCCACGAGTGGCATACGTGAGACGACCCAGTTGTCAGAGATACGATCGATGGTCGCGTCGATGAGCTCCTGTCGCTCCTGTACGCCAACGACGACGGTACGACAGTAGTCGTTCGGCTCGCCCTCCTCGGCGCTGAAGGAACGGGTATTCAGAATCTTCTCGGCTGGGTCGTCTCACGTATGCCACTCGTGGATCTCAGCATTCTTCGGATAGCGGCCTATGAGATACTTTTCGTCGACGAGGTGCCGGATTCGGTCGCCATCAATGAGGCGGTCGAGCTGGCCAAGAACTATGGTGGGGACGACTCATCCAAGTTCATCAACGGCGTTCTTGGACGAGTGGCCGAGGAGCACGTAGCCGCCGACGGAGGGACTGACGTCGACAATGACTGACAATGACTACACCTTCGATCAGGCTCGAGCGCGTCTCGAGGAGATCGTGACGCAGGTTCGGAAGCAGGACGTGTCCCTCGAGAAGAGCCTCGATCTCTTGGAGGAGGGCGTTCGTCTGGCCAACGTGTGCACAGAGTTGTCCGACCACACCGAGTGGCGCACAGTGGCCGAGGAGGCCGGCGGTGAGTCGGTTGAACTGGTTGTATCCGTTGAAGAAGAGAACACGGAGTCTGTTGGTACCGGAATCACCGACGATTCCCGTGACGAGGATGACGAGGGTGACGATGGCGTGGATGGTGAGTCCGATGAGGTTGAGAGTTCCGAATCGGATGTGTCGGGCCAGTAACATGTCGGCTACGCGACCCTCCTTCGGTTTGATTGCGTGTTTCTCTGCGCAGTATGCTTCTTGCGGAAAGATGATAGGCAATCGTCCATTGACCGCACCTTGGAGATGATCGCTCCTTGAGCGACGAGCGAATCCTTGATGGCATCACATCACCCGAAGACCTCAAGTGTCTAGGTCGGGGTGAACTCCAGCAGCTTGCGGAGGAGATTCGTGACACTCTGATCCATACCGTGTCCAAGACAGGCGGACATCTTGCTCCCAACCTGGGTGTGGTCGAGCTCACGCTCGGGTTGTATCGGGCACTTCAGTTCCCGGCTGACAAGATAGTCTGGGATGTAGGACACCAGAGCTATGTGCACAAATTGATCACCGGCAGGCGCGAACGTTTTGATACCCTTCGCCAGTTCGGTGGCTTGTGCGGGTTTCTCAAGAAGTCCGAGAGTCCATACGACAGCTTTGACACAGGACACGCTTCGAACTCCCTGTCACTTGCGCTCGGCTTGGCGGAAGCACGCGATGCTGTTGATGGCGATGAGAATGTTGTCGCAGTCATCGGCGATGGATCACTCACCGGCGGCATGGCATTCGAGGCGCTCAACCATATAGGGCATCTTGGCACGCACGTGATCGTCATTCTGAACGACAACGAGATGTCGATATCGGAGAACGTGGGCGCGCTGTCGAACTACTTGGGCCGCGTTCGGCTCGATCCGCGATACAATCGCCTCCGCGATGACGTTGAGTCAGCATTGTCGCGAACACGTATAGGCGCGGCCATGGTCGCGGCGGGCGAAGCAGCAAAGGAGTCGTTCAAGCAGCTGATCGTCCCAGGGATGCTCTTCGAGGAACTGGGCCTCAAGTACGTGGGCCCGATCGACGGCCACGATGTCGAGAAGGTTCAATCGGCAGTCACAATGGCCACGAGGACCGATGGCCCGATCCTGATCCACGTTGTGACCAGGAAGGGACAGGGATACTCGCATGCCGAGGAAAGGCCTGCGGCGTTCCATGGACTGGGTCCCTTCTCGGTGGAGACTGGTGCCGTGAATGGTTCAGGCGGTCCCATCAGCTACACAGCAGCATTCAGTCAGGCGCTCATCAGCGAGGCGCATAACGATGACAGGATCGTTGCGATCACTGCCGCCATGCCCACGGGTACGGGGCTCGATACGTTCGCTTCCGACTTTCCCGACAGGTTCTACGACGTTGGAATCGCCGAGCAGCATGCCCTTGGGCTCGCCGCTGGGATGGCTGCGGGAGGCAGGCTGCCGGTCGTGGCCATATACTCCACCTTCATGCAGCGCGCATATGACCAGGTGATCGAGGACATCGCCCTGCAGGATCTGCATGTGGTGCTCTGCCTGGATCGTGCCGGGCTGGTTGGCGAGGATGGGCCAACGCATCACGGAGTGTTCGACATGACCTTCCTGCGCTCAGTGCCCAATCTCATGATCATGGCTCCTGCCGATGAAGCCGAGCTGGTCAGTATGCTCCATACGGCGCTTCAGGCTGATGGCCCCGTGGCGATTCGTTATCCACGAGGTAAAGGCCGGGGAGTGGCGATTCCGGCAGTCCCCGAGGTGTTGGAAGCCGGAACAGCCGAGGTCCGAAGAGTGGGCACGGATGTCGCATTCATGGCGTTCGGTCGCATGGTAGGTGTGGCCGAGGAGGCATCGGAGCTGCTCGTCCAGGACGGGGTATCGGCAAGTGTCGTCAACATGCGGTGGGTCAAACCGTTGGATATTGCGGCGGTATCAGCGGCCGCAGCATCTCACAGGCTCCTTGTCACTATCGAAGAGAACACAGGTCAGGGTGGTGCTGGGTCGGCCGTTCTCGAGGTTCTGGCGGACTTGGGCGTGCAGATGCCCGTGCTGAGGCTCTCGATTCCGGATTGCTTCGTCACGCATGGCGCCATGGACAAGCTCCTGGCCGAGGTCGGACTGACCCCCGAGGGTGTTCGAGACGCGGTAGTGGGCAGACTGCTCGACACGAACGACCTTTCAACTATTTTCAAGGATGAGGCCAATGACGCGGCATCGAGCCGACGTCGTACTCGCTGACCGTGGCCTATTCCCATCTCGGGAACAGGCCAAGGCTGCGATCATAGCCGGGCAGGTCCGGCTGAATGGCCAGGTCGTGCAGAAGGCCGGTCAGGATGTCGACCCTGAGGGCGAGTTCGAGATCGAGCGCGGTCCTCAGTATGTGTCGCGAGGCGGGCACAAACTTGACGGAGCGCTAGAAGGATTCCGCATTGATGTGACGGGTCTGCGCGCCATCGATGTGGGGGCCTCGACAGGGGGTTTCACCGACAGACTGCTGCAAGGTGGTGCTGAGTCTGTGGTCGCTGTCGATGTCGGCTACGGTCAGCTGGCGTGGAGACTTCGGAACGACGAACGTGTGAAGGTCTTTGAGCGGACCAACATTCGTAGCGCCGAGCCAGAAGCGTTGGGCGCGCCCTTCGACCTCGCCGTCATCGATGTGTCATTCATCGGTCTGGCGAAGGTGTTGCCGCGCGTACTTTCCATGCTCACCGATGAGGGACAGCTCGTTGGGTTGGTAAAACCTCAGTTCGAGGCTGGTAAGGGTCGTGTGGGAAAGAAGGGTGTGGTCCGCGATCCGCAGATCCACACAGAAGTGCTCGAGGCCATACGTGACACGCTCGTCGATTCTGGGCTTGTTGTTCGTGGGCTGACATGGTCGCCCATCAAGGGCCCGGAGGGTAACATTGAGTTCTGGGTATGGGCGTCTTTCACAGGGCAGTCCGTGATCGAGACGCCTGGACGTATAGTTGAACTAGCCCACGAGTCGTTGGGGGACTGAAGTGCACGTACTGCTCGTACCCAATACATCGAACCCAATCGCTGTCACGGCCGCGTGTGAGCTGGCCACGTGGCTGTCAGCACAGGGATTCGACCCGATTCTGTCGGCCGAAGACGCCACCGCATGCTCACTGGCGGATTTTGGCGTGCCGGTCAGCGAGATCGGGGAACCAGGACTCACCGTCGCACTGGGTGGGGACGGGACGATCCTCAAGGCGGTTCACCTCTTGCCGGAGGTGGAGACGCCCGTTCTGGGCGTGAACCTCGGGCGTTTGGGGTTCATGGCGGGCGCCACGATCGGCAACATGCGTGAATCCGTGTCGACCGCTCTGGCAGGGGAGGCGCGTGTCGAGAAACGCTCCACTCTCGAGGCCACCGTGTACATGGATGGACGAGAGGTCGGACGTTATCGGGCGCTGAACGAGATCGCCCTGACCCGAGGTGCGTCACCGCGGGTGATCAAGGTTGAGACGTGGATAGGTGGCTTCAGGGTCTCCTCGGCGATTTGCGACGGAGTTATCGTTGCGACTCCCACTGGTTCCACCGCATATGCGATGTCGGCTGGTGGTCCCATAGTGTCTCCAACTGTTCGCGGGCTTGTCGTTGTGCCCGTTGCGCCGCACACGCTTGCTGCGCGACCCATCGTGACCGGAGCGAGCGATGTGGTCGAAGTCCGACTCACAGACACCAAGCGTGCCGACTCCTGTGTCGTGATCGACGGGGAATCCGTGCCGTGCAGGCGAGCGGTGGAGCGCATAGAGGTCATGCGAGGCGGCCACGATGTGCTGCTGCTCAAATGCGATGGTCGGGACTTCTACGAAGTGGCCGCGACCGAGTTCCTCGGAGGATGACCGTGCTCGAGGAGCTGCACGTCCGCGATCTTGCTCTTATCGAAGAGGTCTGGCTCGAGTTCGGGCCAGGCATGACTGTGCTCACCGGTGAGACTGGTGCGGGCAAGACGGCGCTGGTGGGCGCTCTCAAACTGCTTCTTGGTGAGCGGGGCGATTCGAACATGGTGCGGGCTGGCTCTGCGTCGGCGTTGGTCGAGGGGCGATTCTCCACCCCGGACGGCGACGAGGTGTTCGCCAGACGAACCATCTCTGCTGAGGGACGCTCCAAGTGCGTTCTCAACGGTGAGATGGCAACGGTGGGACTCCTCGCAGAAGGACTCGGTGGTTTGGTCGACCTTCACGGACAGCACGATCATCAGGCTCTTCTGCGGCCTGCTCGCCATGTGTCGTACCTGGATGGTTACATCGGCGATGCGGTCACTGCTGCGGCCGATGACTATCGGACGGCTCGCGAAGAGCATCGGATGTCCAAGAGCGTTCTAGCTGAGCTGGAGGCCACTCTTGCCGAGGGAGAAAGGCGCGCTGACTACCTGCACTTCGTGGTCTCGGAGATAGACGCGGTCGCGCCTGAGCCTGACGAGGACATAGCCATCGAACGACGACTTCCTGCTCTGCGACACGGTGAGCGCCTGGCCGAAGCAGCCGACGAGGCACGTGGGGCGCTTCGTGGCGACGGAGGAGCAACCGACTCCATCGGCAGAGCACAGGCGGCATTGTCGCGTGTGGATTCGCTCGATCCCGAACTCGACAAGCTCGCTCTGCGATTCGTCGAGCTCGTTGCGGGAGTCGATGATCTGGGTTCGGAACTGAGGGCATACGGTGAGAGCGTCGTGCACGATCCCGCCGAACTCGATGCCGCAGAGAGTCGTCTGTCCGCTCTTACTGGTTTGATCAAGAAACATGGTCCCTCGCTGCAGATGGTGATCGAGACTGCAGAGTCCGCACGAGCTGAGCTGGAGATGCTCGATGCGGGGGAGCAGGGTCTGGAGCGTGCGCGGTCGGCACTGGGGCAAACGGAGAGCCGTCTGCGTGAAGCAGCCATGACTCTTCGGCAGGTGCGTTCGGCGGCGATTCCGAGTTTCGTTGACGCATTGGGGTCTGCGGTCGCCGACTTGTCCATGGAAGGCGCAGGCTTCGACGTCCAGATGACGGAACTGCCATTCGAATCGTGGACCTCGGACGGTCCCGATCGAGTCGAGTTCATGTTCGCGCCGGCGCCGGGTCAACCGCCGCGCCCGCTCGCCCGTATCGCATCAGGCGGCGAAGTCTCTCGAGTGATGCTCGCCCTCAAGGGCGTTCTGGGTGACGCGGATGATGTTCCGATCCTCGTTTTCGACGAGGTCGATGCTGGAATCGGTGGAGCTACTGCCCATGCCGTCGGTGCCAGGCTCAAGAGACTTGCTCGCGGGCATCAGGTTCTCGTGATCACTCATCTGGCTCAGGTTGCAGTGCATGCTGACCATCACCTCGTGGTGCGCAAGGAGTTAGAGGGCTCGTCCGCCCACACTTCTGTGTCAACAGTGACGGATGACCGTCGGGTTCAAGAGGTCGCACGCATGCTTTCCGGAGGGGACAGCGAGGCTTCGATGTTGCACGCCCGAGAACTCATGGCAGCAGCGACCTCTGTCGGCTGACAGTCGTGGTTCATCGCAGGAGCAGTTGGTTGGAGAACCTAGGCCCGACGACCTGGGATCAGACGCCCTAGCACGCGTCTGGCCATGTCTGCTGCAACGGAGACCTCTCGGACGCGCATGAGGACGGCCAGTCCGTATGTGATCGACAGTCCAGCCACGCCAGCGAACGCGAGCTGCACCAGGAAGCCACCAGTCCAACTCAGCAGGTCGCTCGTGACCGAAGTGATCCACCACGCTGCGAGACCACCGACCATTGAGGCGACGGCGACCCTGCCAAGTGACCAGGTGATGACTCGAACATCGAAGCCTCCCAGACGTCTGTAGAGAATCGTCAGGAGAGTCACCAGGCTGAGCGCAAAGAAGATCGCGTCGGCCATGGGTATGCCCTTGAGTCCAACGCCTCCCCATCCGCCAAAACCGGTTGTGAGGCCCGCATAGAGCGACACTTGGAGCACCGTGAGCACGGCGTTCGCGATCATGGGAGTGCGCGTGTCTTGAAGCGAGTAGAAGGTCTTCAGAACGAACATGTATGCGGCAAAGAAGAACAGCGCCACGGCCCACCACATGAGTATCTCGGCTACTACTGGTACATCATCCGCAGTGAAGCGGCCGGCCTGATACAAGGTGATCAAGGGTCGCGACAGTGCGATGAGCATTGCTGACATCGGGATGATCAGGATTCCTGTGGCTCTGAGGCCTTTGGAGAACGTGGACTTGAATGCAGTCCAGTTGGTCGCTTCGGCATGGCCCGAAAGCTCAGTGAATATTGCGGTCGCAAGAGCGACTGCAAAGATTCCGTACGGGAGTTGGTAGAACATCCACGCGTACAGAAGGGTGGCTGGACCCTCCGGAGACGCTTCGAACGCGTATGCGTTGCGGAATGACACGCCGACCAGATTGGTCACAACATAGAGCGTCGTCGGAATGAACAGACGCCCCATGCTACGAAGCCCGGGGTGCTTGAAGTCGATCTTAGGCGTGTAGCGGAAGCCAAGTTTGATCAGCGCTGGCACTTGTACCGCGACCTGGGCCAGCACTCCTAGCGTAGTTCCGATCGCCAGTCCCATCTTGGCCAGTTCAGGATCAGAAGAGTGGAACGGTACATAGAAGCCCAGGAGAGTGACGATGACGACGAGATTGTTGAAGATGGGCCCCATGGCAGGCCAAGCGAACTTGCGTTCTGCGTTGAGCGCTCCGCTGATGACCGCGCCAACACCGTAGAACACCACCTGTATCGCAAAGAACCGGAAGAAGTAGGTGGCGAGCGCCGCGTCTTCCACGCTGATGCGGAAAGTCTGCGTGCGCACGAAGGACTCCGCGAACACCGTGCCCAGAATGGCAACGATGCCCAGGCCGATGGCGGTCAGGTTGATCAGGTAGCTGGCGAACTTCCAGGCATCCTCCTCGCCACCCCGCTCCCTGCGCTCGATCAGCACCGGGATGAAGAGCGAGGAGATCACGCCACCGGCGACGAGCTCGTAGATCATGTTGGGAATGTTGTTCGCAACGCCATACGAAGCAGCGAACGCCGTCACGCCCAATGCGTAGGCAATGGCCCACGTCCGGACGAAGCCGGTGACTCTGGACAGAGCGGTCGACACTGACATGGTCGCTGTCGATCGCGCGATAGAGGGCTTGCTGATCAGGGCCTCCCGCATACAGTCGTAGTGGGTGGAGCTCGTGGAATCCGTCCTATTGTATCGAAGCGCGATGCGCGATGTTCAGCTCGTCTACGGACCGTGTCCGAGATGATAAGGGTGTGTTGCCGCATTCTGGGTGGATTCGAGCGAATCTCCCTGCGATTCACGTCGTTCTTGGGATATACTCGACTCGGGCTCCTTAGCTCCGGAAGCTGCATTTTGCGGGCTCCGTTCGGAATGACGTTCCCCCACTGCTACACGGTCCCTGTTCACGTGTATTCAGGTATGGCCGTGTCTGTGGAACGGGAATGTACTGTTGTACGCTCGAGGCGATGGAGGCTTGAAGTAACATATGGCAAAGCACATCTTTGTTACCGGAGGCGTTGTCAGCTCGCTGGGCAAGGGCATTACTGCCGCTTCGCTCGGTCGGTTGTTGAAAGCGCGTGGACTCAAGGTCAAGATCCAAAAGCTCGATCCGTATCTCAATGTCGACCCGGGAACAATGAGCCCTTTCCAGCATGGTGAGGTATTCGTGACCGATGATGGCGCCGAGACCGATCTCGATCTTGGACATTACGAGCGCTTCATCGACGAGTCGCTATCTCGTGACTGCAACGTCACAGCGGGTTCGGTCTATCAGAGCATCATCAACAAGGAACGTCATGGTGACTATCTCGGTGCGACCGTGCAGGTCATTCCGCATGTTACGAATGAGATCAAAGAACGAGTTCGTCGTCTCGGTGAGCAGGATTCTCCGGACGTTGTCATCACAGAAGTTGGAGGAACTGTCGGAGACATCGAGTCTCTGCCATTCCTCGAGGCGATCCGTCAGGTCAAGAAGGATGTCGGTCGCGACGAGGTCTGCTACATCCACGTCACTCTGGTTCCCTACATCGCGGCATCCGGTGAGCTCAAGACCAAGCCCACCCAGCACTCGGTCAAAGAGCTTCGTTCCATTGGTATTCAGCCGGACTTCATCGTTTGTCGTTCCGACAGACCCATAGATGCTGGCATTCGTCGCAAGATCGGACTGTTCTGTGACGTGGACCCGAAGGCCGTCGTCTCCGCCATGGATGCGAGCAGCATCTATGCGGTACCCCTGCGTCTTGCGGAGCAAGGTCTCGACGAGATGGTCATCGATCGCTTGAATCTTGAATGCGGACCTCCCGACATGACGGAGTGGAACTCCTTCGTGGCGCATGAGGCATCTCTGGCCGACACCGTTGAGATTGCACTCGTAGGCAAGTATGTGCAGCTTCCGGATGCGTACCTGTCGGTCAACGAGGCTCTCGATCATGCTGGAATATTCCATGACCACAAGGTGAACCTGCACTGGGTCGACGCAGAAGGGCTCATGCCCGAGGAGGTCGACCAGGTTCTGTCTGAGATGGACGGCATCCTGGTTCCTGGCGGCTTTGGCATTCGCGGGATCGAAGGCAAGGTTCGTGCGGCCAAGTACGCTCGTGAGCGGCTCGTGCCCTACTTGGGGATATGTCTGGGAATGCAGGTCGCAGTCGTGGAGTATGCCCGTTATGTTGCGGGACTCGATGGCGCGAACTCCGCTGAGTTCGATCCGGCCACTGAGCATCCCGTGATCGACCTCATGCTCGAGCAGCACGAGGTCGACGACATGGGCGGGACCATGCGTCTGGGGACGTATCCCTGCAAGGTGGCCCCCGGCACACGGGGTCATGCCGCATACGGTGAGAGTCTCATCTATGAGCGCCACCGCCATCGTTTCGAGGTGAACAACGCATACCGCGAGCAGTTGGTCGAGGCGGGTCTGAGCATCTCAGGACTATCACCGGACGAACATCTGGTAGAGATGATCGAGCTGCCTGAACACCCATGGTTCGTCGGCAATCAGGGTCACCCCGAATTCAAGAGCAGGCCTACCAGGCCCGCACCCCTGTTCCGCGATTTCATCGGCGCTGCAGTCAAGTACAAGCACAGTCGAAACGAGGCATGATCATGTCGGACGCGCGGTTGCTCGAGACGTTCCTCGATCTCGTGCGGATCGATAGCCCCACAGGGGCGGAGTCACAGGTGGCCGAGTACTGTGCACGACAGCTCAAGGCTGCCGGATGCACAGTACGATTCGATGATTCGGCAGAGCAGACAGGCGCCGACGTTGGCAACATCATCGCGCACCTCGAGGGTTCGGAGGTCCTGCGCACACTGGTGCTTTCGGCCCACATGGACTGCGTGGATCCTTGTGCGGGTGTGGAGCCAGTGGTCGAGGGCGGGCTTGTCCGTTCTGCCGGCGATACGGTCCTGGGCGGCGATGACAAAGCTGGCATTGCGGCGATCATCGAGTCGATTCATCGTTTGGCGGAGTCGGGTTCGCATCATGGGCCCGTTCGAGTTGTTCTGACTGTCAGCGAGGAGACCGGACTGCAGGGAGCGAAGGCGCTCGATCACTCAGTTCTGGACGGTGGGGATCTGTGCCTAGTGCTCGACGCCGATGGGGAGCCCGGCGGGATCGTCATCGGTGCTCCGACGCACTACACATTCGCCGCCATGTTCATGGGTACCACCGCGCATGCGGGTGTATCCCCAGAAAAGGGCACATCGGCCATCTCTATGGCCGCGAAGGCGATCTGTGCCTTCCCGCAAGGGAGGTTGGACGATGAGACGACGGCCAACGTGGGCACGATCTCCGGCGGCACTGCTACCAATGTCATTCCCGGATCGGTTCTTGTGACGGGGGAGTGCCGGTCATTGGATGCGGCGCGTGTCGAGTTGCTTCGCTCCGGCATGGAGCAGGCAATGAACGAGGCCGCAAGAGCCGAAGGCGGTCGTGTCACGGTCACTTGGACTCGCGAGTATGAGGGCTTTCGGTTCGATCAGGGAGATCCGGTTGTAGACCTCGTCAGTGCAGCCTGTGTGGACGTCGGGCTCGTGCCGCGTACGTTCAATACGGGTGGCGGCAGTGATGGAAGCATATTCGCCAGTCGAATTCCGACTCTCGTTCTCTCGTGCGGCATGAGCGAGGTGCACAGCACGTCTGAGCAGATCAAGATCGCCGACCTGGAGTCGTTGACGGCTCTCATGGGCGCGGTCATTGCACGAATGGCGAAGTGAATTCATGCGGTTGGTTTGGGGCATCGTCACGTCCGTGGACTTGGTGGCGCAGGGGATACAGCAACTGGAGATAGCTTTCGATGACGGAAGCACCTCGCGCGCGCTCGCATATCCAGAACTCGTCGGTGAGTGCTCGGTAGCCGATAGAGTGCTCGCCAACACCACCGCGAAGGTCATCACGGATCGAACCGCTGGTCTGGTGTTCGTGGTCGCTCGTGCTGGCGAATTCGAGGGTGTCGCCCTGGACACTCACTCAGGCGGGCGCACTCTCAAGATGCAACACACCCCGCTTCAAGTCGATGTGTTGTGTGTCGAGGAGCAGGACAGCCCCCATCATGACGTCATGAAGGAATCGGAGAACCTCGCGGGAATGCCCGTGGTCTGCTGCGGCGTGCACAGTCATGTCCCAATGGTGGCCGCCGCGGTCAAGGAAATGGATCCATCCTTGCGAGTCATATTCGTGATGCAGGACGCCGGGGCACTGCCCATCGCTTTGTCGGACGTGATTCGACAGTCTGTCGGGGTGGGTCTCGTAGATTCCACAGTTACCACAGGACAGTGTTTCGGGGGACAGTATGATGCTCTGAATCTCCACTCGGGTCTGGTGGCAGCGCGTCATGTGGCGCATGCCGATGTCGCAGTCTGCGCGGTCGGCCCGGGTTCTGTCAGCACCGCAACTCCGCTCGGACACGGAGGTGTGGCCCAGGGTGAGGCGATCAACGCAGCGGGTGCGCTGGGAGGGACTCCTATCGCGGCCCTGCGTGTCTCCTTCGGCGACACCAGACGCAGGCAACAGGGTTTGAGCCGCCACACGGTCGCCGCATTGACCAAGGTTGCGCTCACGTCGGCGAAGGTGGGGGTCCCGCATCTTCCTGAGGAGTACGCGGACACATTGGAGAGGCAGCTCGAGCAGGCAGGCGTGTGGATTCGACACGAACGAATCGACGCTCGATCCGGCAGGATCGCACCGCCTTCGATGCGAGGGGTTGAGATCAGAAGCATGGGCGCCGGGCTGGCACAGGATCCCGCCTTCTTCGCTGCTGCGTTCGCAGCAGGAGAGGTCGCAGCGGGTATCGCAATAGGCCGATAGATCGGGTGCAATATGCGTCTCTGACGCATATTGTTGCCGACAATATTTCGGTTGTGTGCTTCGGATTGACTGTACGCTACACTGTCGAGGGTTTTCGCCATGCCGTGCCCGCCTGGACATGGGCGCGCGTTCTTCGGATTGACTATCCGGGAGAAGGGACAGTGCTGTGATAATAGGTGTGCCAAAGGAGATCAAGAACAACGAGTTCCGGGTCGGAATGACCCCTGCCGGAGTGCGTGAGTTCGTCGAGCACGGACACAGTGTTCTTGTTGAGTCCTCCGCGGGAGACGGATCGTCCTTCCCAGACGAAGAGTACGTCGCCGCCGGTGCTGAGATGATCGCTTCGGCCGACGAAGTGTTCGCTCGTGCCAACATGATCGTCAAGGTCAAAGAGCCTCAAGCTGTTGAGATCGCTCGGCTTCGCCCGGGGCAGATCCTGTATACCTACCTGCACCTCGCCCCAGACCTCACTCAGACCAAGGGCCTAGTCGAGTCTGGAGCGGTGTGCATCGCATATGAGACCGTCGAACTACCCAATCGTTCACTGCCTCTTCTCGCTCCCATGTCTGAAGTTGCTGGGCGCATGGCGGCTCAGGTGGGCGCAGCATATCTCCAGAAGCCCAACGGTGGCCGAGGAGTGCTCATGGGTGGAGTGCCCGGCGTACTGCCCGCCAAGGTCGTCGTTCTTGGTGGAGGCGTCGTCGGAACAAGCGCTGCCTACGTGGCAAAGGGTATGGGTGCTGACGTGACCATCATGGACGTCAACCTCGATCGTCTCCGCTATCTCGATGAGATCTGGGGCAACAGTGTACGCACGCTGTACTCCAGTCGCCACAACGTGGACCAGCTGGTCACTGAGGCCGATCTGGTGATCGGCGCAGTGCTGCTGCCTGGTGCCAAGACGCCGTGGCTTGTGACGCGGGACCATCTTCCGACCATGAAGAAGGGTGCCGTTCTAGTGGACGTTTCGGTTGACCAGGGCGGTTGCATCGAGACCACGAAGGCCACGACCCACGCGGATCCCATCTACTTCGTGGACGACGTGCTGCACTACGGTGTTGCCAACATGCCGGGCGCAGTGCCCAATACGTCCACACTGGCGCTCACCAACTCCACCTTGCGCTATGGTCTTGCAATCGCCGGCAAGGGCTGGAAGCAAGCTGTTATCGATGACGCAGCTCTCGCCAAGGGAGTCAATGTGTTGGATGGCAAGATCGTCTACAAGCCGGTCGCAGATGCGCACGGCATGGACTACATAGAGCTGGGTAGCCTGCTCGCCTAGTCACTGTGGTCGACACTGACAAGAGGGGCCATCGGGATTTCCCGATGGCCCCTCTTCTGTTCGTGCGAACTCACCACGTGAGCGTTGTTCTGTCGAGCTGGATTCTGCTCGTGATCAGACTCCCGAAGTAGCCGATCACTGTGATGAGCATGCTCCAGTAAAGCATCTGGAACATGGAGAACGGCAACATGGTGGTCGTTCCTACTGCAGTCACGACCACACCGAAGCCGAGGAGCATGCCAAGTGAGCCGGCGAAGATCAGTGCGTTCATGAGATCTTGGAACAATCGCATACGTATACCCCCTTGTGTGGAGCTTCATACCCGAGGATTTCATCTGCGACACACGGATATCTTGAATCCTACCGATAAGGGACCGTTCTCCGCCTATACTCATTCCATGTGGGAACATGCTGAGGAGTTCTTGGGTTATCTCGCCGTCGAGCGCGGCGCGTCCCCGCACACCCTCGATGCATATCGAAGAGATCTGCGTACATACATTGACATGCTGGAAGCGAGGGGCGTGCACGATCCTGAATCGGTCACACGAGACGAGCTGACAGCATACATCGCCTCACTCCGCGCTCGTGGTCTAGCGCCGCGCACTGTGGAGCGCAAGATGGCTTCGGTCAAGAGTTTCCACAAGTTTCTGGTACGCGAGGGCGTCACGGAGAACCACCCGTCTGCTCGTGTGCCGCTCCCCAAGGTGCCTGAGAGTCTTCCTGACGTTGCGTCGATCGACGACATGGATAGACTTCTGTCACAGCCATTCCCTGAGAGCCCGGCAGGGCTCAGGGATCGGGCGATTCTCGAAACGCTCTACGGCTGCGGATTGCGAGTGAGTGAGCTGGTCGGGCTTGATGCCGTTGATCTGGATCTTGACGAGGGCTTCGTTCGGGTTGTGGGCAAGGGGGACAAAGAACGCGTTGTCCCAGTGGCGGGTGCAGCGTCAAGAGCGCTTTCAGATTACCTGCGAAGGGGGCGTCCATTCTTGCGCCCAAAGAAGAGCACAAGCTCATATGATCCTGACGCGGTGTTCGTGAACGTTCGAGGAGGACGACTCACACGTCAGGCCGTGTTCCAGATCGTCCGTCTACGCGGAGGCATCGTGGGTCTGGAACTCCATCCGCACACGCTGAGACACTCGTTTGCGACCCATCTCCTAGAAGGTGGGGCCGACCTGAGAGCGCTTCAGGAGATGCTCGGGCACTCGGATATCAGTACGACTCAGATCTACACTCATGTGGACAGACACCACATTCGCGAAGAATATCTGTCGACACATCCTCGTGCGAGACTCAGGTAGTGGAGCCGATATTGCCCACAAGGCACAATCAGTCACCTTTCTTGTTACCATTCGCCTCATCAACGGATAGAATGAATAATACGAAGCACGTTTCGATTGTCCCGATGGAAGGGGAGGGGATTCCAGCGTGAACGCAAAGTTCAGCAAGTTCCTCGGTTTGTTCCTAGCTGTTGCTCTCATCGCATCACTCGCTGTGGGTTGCGATGGTACTGACGACGAAGCTACGGACGAAGGTACGGATGAAGGTACGACCGAAGAAGTAGTGGACGTGCCCACGTCCGACATCATGGCCGCGATGGTCACCGACACGGGTGGTCTGGGCGACAAGTCGTTCAACGACCTCTCGTATGCCGGTCTTGAGCAGGCTGAGGCTGAGCTGGGTGTATCGATCAAGGCTCTCGAGTCCAATGAGATCGCGGACTACGAGCCCAACGTCGACGACCTCGTCGCAGCAGACTACGATGTGATCTTTACCGTCGGTTTCCTCATGACCGACGTCACCGACAAGAAGGCGGCGGAGTATCCCGACGTCTTCTTTGGCGGTATCGACCAGTTCTCCGCTGAGCCGGCTATGAACCAAGCAGGTCTGCTCTTCAAGGAGCACGAAGCTGCTTACCTCGCCGGCGTAGTCGCCGGTCTGGCAACGCTGGACACCGAGATGGACGATCGCATCAATGCCGAGAACATCATCGGTTTTGTTGGCGGAATGGACATTCCTCCGGTGGAGAAGTTCGAAGTCGGCTTCACCCTGGGAGCCAAGTCCGTCAACCCGGACGTTCAGGTCATCAGCCTCTATGCTGGCACCTTTGATGATCAGGCCAAGGGCAAGGAACTCGCCTTGTCCCTCATCGATCAGGGCGCAGACGTGATCCACGCAGCTGCCGGCCTGACCGGTGTTGGTTCGATCACCGCTTGCCAGGAGCGCGGCGCGCTCTTCATCGGTGTCGATGCTGACCAGTACCTCACCGTTGACGGCTCTGGCGATGTCATGCTGACCTCCGTGGTCAAGCGTGTCGACCAGGCGGTCTTCCAGACGGTCAAGGCGGTCGTCGATGGTACGTTCGTCGGCGGCACCAACACCGAGTTCGGTCTTGCCGAGGACGGCGTAGGCCTTGCTCCGTATCACGATTTCGAGGATGTCGTTTCCGCAGACATCAAGGCTGCTGTTGATGCAGCTCGCGCTGACATCTTGAGCGGTGCCATCGTCGTTGGGTCATCCAGGGACGCGCTCTAGTCCCAAGGTGCCCTTGTTCGATCTGATCTGAAAAGGGCGGCCGGTCACGTGTTGGACCGGCCGCCCTCTTTCTGGTCGTCGTACGAAGTGTGCATGCGACGTCTTGAACGCGAGGAGAGCCCCATGCAGCAATCACTCGTTGAGCTCCGGGAGATCACCAAGATGTTTCCTGGCGTGTTGGCCAACGATCGAGTATCTCTGAATCTTGATGCAGGAGAGATCGTTGCTTTG
>JAQIBK010000122.1 GCA_027859125.1 Actinomycetota bacterium
TCGGCGGGCGATTTCATGTACTTCGCATTCTACTAAGGGTTGAGCAAGCTACATCATCCGAAGGAGAGGTGGGCATATGAGGGGCGGCGCCAGAGATACCAGCCACGCGCACATACTACGAAGCGTCATCTTCTGCGGAGCACTACTCATCATGCTTATCGTCGCTCAGAGAGTGATGCACGGATACGGGGGCGGTCAAACGTGGTGGTCTACATATCTAGAGGAGCCAGAGAATAGTCTCGACGTGCTGTTTCTTGGATCTTCACATGCCCACTACGCAACAAGCCCAATGGATCTGTGGCGCGAATTCGGAATCACGTCGTTTAACCTAACGGGCTCAAGCCAAGATCTTGAGACCTCCTACTACTTCCTAAGGGAGGCATTTCAGACTCAGGAGCCTGAAGTCGTCGTCCTTGAGCTCTACATGATCAAAGGCATACAAATGAACGACACAGCGCTCTCATCCAACTACAGGTTGATGCCCTGGGGAGAGAATAAGATCAAGGGGTATCTCTCTGCGTCTGGATCCTATTCAGCATTTCAGTACCTTCTAGTGCCACTTCTGCGTGACCACAACCGATGGCCCTTCATGGAGCTTGAAGACTACAAGCAACTGGTCCGCCCCAACCCACCGCCACCCGGGAAAGGTCATCCGGTCAGCTTTCTCAGTGTTGACGCGACAACCAGGGTCGACGAAGCCACCGTGACTCCAACAGCACTTTCGGAATCCATCCGCGTATTGGAGGACATCGCCATACTGTGCGCAAATAGCGACGTGAAGCTTCTGCTCTATTTCGTTCCGGACTCTCTCCCCGAGCAAGATGCCGTGCTGGACGAAGTGGAAAATCGTGTCTCAGAAGTCAGCGATTCGATTGAGTACATCGACATGAACCAACACGCCAACGAAATGGGCATCGATTGGAAACAGGACTTCATACTCGCTGATGGCCACCTGAACCATCGCGGAACACTCAAGACCACACGCTTCCTGGGGGAGTATCTAGCAGAGACATACCTCTTGAGAGACAAACGTGATGATCCACAGTTTCAAGAGTGGGATGTCTCTCTGCAAGAATACGACTCATATGTGGACCAAGTGAGAAGCGACTTTCTTAGCGAGGAGTGATCTCTGCCAACGCCCCAAGCGCATGCACCAGCCCCCGGTCTCAGGCAACCAGCGCAGTCGCAAGAATACGCACATTCCTGCAATCCTATGGGCTCCCAGTAGAGTCTGGCAGGACCTAGAGGATGCTTTCGTCGGAATCCCATTCCCTGCGTTAACTCGACACAACCGCCGAGTGAGCACTTGGCCTAGGGAGCCGGTGTCGCCACTAACGAGTATGCGGTTGCCGTCGAATAGTCCTGACATAGGAACCTCCGAATAGTCACAGAATACGTGCAACGGTGTATCTCACCGAACGCAACGTCGCTCATGCTTCCGTCCTAGACGGCACCCAGTTCGAAACAACAAGGTCAGCCACGCCTCCATCAGGTAAACTCTTGAGTGATTCGTTGCCCACTTGGGCTTATCGAGACAACGCTTCCAAGGAGGTTAGTGTGCCCAGAGTCCTATATGCATGGTCTGGTCTCCCCCAGATGCCCGAGGTCGCTCTCCACCTCATGCAGACAATCGGGTGGGAGCCCGTTCTGTGGATCTCATACGCTCATCAGGAGCGGCGAGTCAGAGAACTCTTTCCTGCCACTCCTTGGCAAGACCTTGAAGATGCTTTCATCGGAATCCCCATTCCAGGCGTGAACTCAGCTCAACCGCCAACTCTGGATGCCGACTTGCTGCTGCGGCTCCAGTCATATCTGCCTCGGTTGATGAATCAGATGAATCGCTTTGGACCCCCCGATCATTTTCTTTATGACGAACGGGAGTCATTCGCACGGAACCTTCTATTCCAATGGCACGAAGCACTGATGAATACGACACCGGACGTAGTGTTCTTCGAAGAGCCTCCCAACTCACCTTACAACTACGCTCTATACGTTCTGTGTCGTGAGCTTCGCATCCGCACGGTATACCTGAATGCAACGTCAATCGAGGGGCGTTCCCTGCTCCGAGAGTGTATCGAGCAGCCGCCGCTTCGATTGGGCGAGACAATGCAGAAGACGCCTGTTGATCACAGTTCAGCCGCTATTCCCGAGAAGCTCCGTCGTGCAGTTGCGGCTCTGACCGAATCGCAGGACTTCACCCATAGATACATGCAAGACCAAGCAGACTACGATGCCAGGCAAATTGCAGCAGTAATGCCAAAGCGACCACTCGGGGCCCTCAAGTGGCTCACGATCAAGGTCGCGCACGGCCTGAACATCAAGAAGTGGCCCTTGTTCATACGCAACTACCGAGCGAGCCACATTCGCAGCACTCCCACGAGAGTCATCAGGCGAAAACTTCCCGGTATCCCCATGGGTACACGCGTGTGCACGGTGGGCGAATTGAACGACTACAAAACGAGAGCGCGAGCAATAAAGGAGCATCTCCGGGCCGACTATATCCGCCGCTGCGAGGAGCCAGACTATGCAAATGATCACTATGTCTACTTCCCGCTCCACTACCGCCCTGAACGGACCAGCAACCCCGACGGTGGCGTCTTCTACGATCAAATTATCCCACTTGCCATGATCAGCGAGGCTCTGCCGCCGAACTGGAAGATCTACGTTAAAGAACACCCCTCACAGCTTGGCATGGCGCTGGAAGGCGAGTGCGGACGGACGACACAGTACTACGA
>JAQIBK010000080.1 GCA_027859125.1 Actinomycetota bacterium
GATCTATGCAACTGGGGGATACGATGCGGCCGGAAACTACGCCGACTCTAACTACGAATATGATCCGGTCGCGGACACCTGGCAGGTCAGGGCAAGCCTGCCAACGGCGCGCTCGAACATGGCTGTGGGCTTAGTCGGCGACAAGGTATACGCCATAGGGGGAGATCCTTTCCAGGACATGAACGAATCGTATGATCCCGATACAGATGTTTGGACCACGCTCACTCCTATGCCGACGCCGCGCCAGCATATCAACTGTGATGTGTTGAACGGCAAGCTCTATGTAATCGGAGGACTGAGCCAGCAGGGGGTATCGGACAAGAATGAGGTGTATGACCCCGAATCGGACACATGGGGCGAACTGACCCGTATGCCCGGACCCAGGCAGGGTTGTGGTGTTGCGGCCCTCAACGGAAAAGTTTATGTACTAGGCGGCGCGGAGGGGGAGACCACGGTAGCAACCGTGGAGGCCTACGATCCGACAGCAGATGCTTGGGAAGCCAAGGCCAGTCTGCCCTTTCCTATTCTGGAGCCTGGTATCGCAGTGATGGACGGCAGAATATACGTCGTCGGTGGACAGAGCGATACGCCGGATGCTCTTGTGGAAGTTCTTGTCTATGACCCTAATCTAGACCAGTGGAGTGAAGCTTCGGCTTTGCCCCGGCCTACCCAGTTTGCAGGCGTTGCCGCACTAGCCGGTCGCTTGTACATCGTGGGAGGGTGCGGCAC
The DNA here is from genome assembly GCA_027859125.1 of Actinomycetota bacterium. Taxonomy (GTDB): domain Bacteria; phylum Actinomycetota; class Coriobacteriia; order Anaerosomatales; family UBA3086; genus UBA3086. The sequence continues at coordinate 730 of JAQIBK010000080.1, forward strand.
AGCCTTCGAACCATCTTCAGACGGCTTGGTCGGCTCCGTGGGACAAGAATACGAATAGCCTTGGCCCCAAGCATGAGGTGACACGACAGCCAGAAAGTGGGAGTCTGTGTCAAGGGGATTGAGTAGGGGCTCAATCAGGGGTAGGCGCAGAGCTCGCACACGGAGCCTGTCCGTCGGCATCCTGCCACGTGAACACACTGAGAGAGGGTAGGTGTCTTCGAGAGTGAGCTTCCAACTGCCAAGAAAGAAGGTGGCCCGAATCACGGGTGGCCTGTACCTTGCGTTCATAGTCACTTCTGTGCTTGCAGATCTGGCCGCACACATCGGAGTCTCTGAAGTCGGGCAGGCCTACGACACGCTCGCCAACAACCCGCAACAGTTCAGTCTCGGCATCGTGATCAGTTTGCTGTCGGCGTTCTTCTTCCTAATGGCGGCATGGGGTCTGTACGTGCTTCTCAAGCCGGTGAATCAGGAGCTGGCGCTGCTCCTGCTTGTGCTCAACGCGATCGGTGTAGCCATACATTGCGTCAGCACGTTCCCTCTCATCTTTGCAGTGCTGCTCGGAGATGGTTCCACCCTCATGCAAGCGTACTCGCCAGCACAGGTCGAGGGCCTTGCTCAGATCTCCGTCAACCTCTACAAATCGAGCTTCGTCACCGCGCAGTTGTTCTTTGGCACGTGGCTGTTCCCGCTGGGCTATCTGGTCTACAAGTCCAGGTTCCTTCCCAAGTTCCTGGGCGTCCTTCTGATCCTCGACGGGGTCGGCATCCTTGTGTGGTTCGTCCAGGCGTTCCTGCTGCCGGACTACCCGGAGATCATCTATCCGGGACTTGTGGTGAGCTTCGTCGCCGAGGTCGGGCTTGGACTATGGCTCCTGGTCAAAGGCGTGAAGACTACTGCGCCCACACCATCTCGCGCATAACCCGCGTCAGAGGACCAATCAGAGCTCTTGGTTGGCCTTGGTGCGCGTGCACTGTAGGGAAGTCTCTCTAGCGCGCAGCGTTCACGACTTGCACTGCGCGTGGACTCACCGTGTAGTACGTAGCTATCACTGCTCGGCCTGCGGCGCTTTGGGTCAAGGCCTCGTCTCGGAAGTTGCGAGCGAATTCGAGCACTTTCTCGCCGCCGGGAGCCTCGCCGAACAGGAGCTCCATCAGGCAGTCATCGCCGAATCCCGAACCCGCAGAACTCGAGTCGGTCTGCCATACAGGTGCACTATCGTCATGTGCCCTGGTTCGATCGGCGATATTGGCCTCCCCGTTGTTGAACATGTGTTTGTTGGCCGCGGCACCTTCTCTGTCGAGGGTCACGCCCTGCCAGCCGTCCACGGCGTAGGCATCATCGCCCCAGGTGGAGGGGTCGTTGGGGTCTGCGCCTTCCTCCAGGCCCCACACCACGAAATCGTGTGTGCTAGCGCCCTCGGCAGAAGAGTAGATACGCACGTTGCCTTCTACTTCGGCCTGCTGGAGAAGGTAGTAGGAGAGGCAGCCGCATTCTTCGCACTGCCCGTATCGGCTGTTCCATACCCAGTCCGCTGCTACGTCGTTGTCAAAGCTGTTCTTTTGCTCTCGGAACTTGTCGAAGTCGTCTTCGTCCGTGTTGAAGCTTGAGCCAAACGGCAGCATGTTGGGCCACTTGAGGACGCGCTCCCAGGAGTTCACGTTGGTGACTCGGTTGTCGACGATCTCGGTGACCTCGGCGGCTATCTCCGCCCTTGAGCGACCCTCAGCAGACAGCTGCTTGATGTAGGCCACGGCGTCCTCGATCGTGTCGAACTTGGGAGTGGCCCAGGCGGGTGCGGCAGTGCCAAGAACGATCACCGCCGCAAGGACGGAGATGATGAGTATCGGTTTGCGTGTCCTCATTGTTGCCCTCCCGGATGCTAGAACAGTACGCCGCCGTTCTCGATGATCGCTAGTGCGTTTGTGACTACGACTATGATTGCGCAGACGAGAAGGAAGAAAAGGATTCCCAGTATGATCCAGAGCGTTGTGTGCTTCTTGCGCGGTGGCGGTGGAGGCGGCTCAAGCACTGGAAGAGGTGCCCCACAGTGCACGCAGGAGCGGCCATTGGCGGCTGCTCTCGGCGCGCCGCAGGCGGGACATGGCGGCAGCCCGTACGGTTGTTGTGTCACTCAGGCCTCCTGTATCTGACAGATTGCAAGAGTGTACCCTCTGGATTGGAATCGCCCTAGTGGAAACCCATGGATATCCAGCGGACTGCGCTGCGCTTGTCGCTGAACTGCCAACACGTTCGCCTACGCCCGCTCCTCGGCTAGCAGCGCCCATCCAGAGTCCGCTAGGATCGCCCGCCCGACGCCTATGAGGTCGGCTTTGCCGTCCGCCAGGAGGCTCTCTGCCTGCTCCGGCTCAGTGACGCCGCCGGTGAGGATCACAGGTATCGTCACGACGCCCTTTATCGCCTCGGACAGCTCTGCATAGTAGCCCGGTTCGGTGTGCCCAGGTCGCAGGTATCCGTAGATGCCGCCGGTTATGTCGAGCATGTCCACGCCGGCAGCTTCGAACGCTGCCGCCGCGATCACCTCGAGATGCAGCTTGATACGACCGTGCACATCCCCTCCGTACTCGTCGGTTCTGTGGTTCAGCAGGGGAGAGAAGAACTGGTTCAGCAAGTATCCGTGCGCGGAGTGGATCTCAACCGCGTCGAAACCTGCGGTCTTGGTCCGGAGAGCGGCGGCCGCGAACAGGCTGGGGATCGCCGCGATCTCAGCCAGCGTGAGGGCGCGGGGG
>JAQIBK010000189.1 GCA_027859125.1 Actinomycetota bacterium
TTCACCGATATCCGCGTTCATATCGTGCACTAATGGAGGAGTTGGACTTGGCATTCGAGGACTACATCATCTACGCTGGTGATCCCGAATACTCTGGCAATGTATCTCCGACGTTTGCCCACGCTCTGCTAGTGGGAGCCCAGCGGGTAGGATAGTCGGCACGTGGTTCACTGCCCGAGTTCCAGCGGTCGTCCCTCGTCTGGGCGTCGAGTATCTGAGTTCGCCCACATACGCCCAGTGGCGCCTCAGTACCGCAGCGGCACGGTGGTCAGAGTTCTCGGCCTAGAGTTAGCAAGGTTCACTCACGTGTGATGATCACGGTACATCAAGATCAAGTTGGTCATTCTCCCGGAGCGCTTGAGGCCCCTGGGAATCCGGCGGCCAGATGGCCGCCCGGCGACAGCTTCTCCAGGCGCTGCTCCGCGCATCACCCAGTACGACCCCGGCTCGGTTATGATACCGAATCCCCAACATCGTCATAACGGCTACCACTGGCGGGGCTTCTCCACATGACGGTGTGCAACCGCAGCGTTACCTGCAGCGACATTCGGGTGAGCGCGAATGACCTCCAGAATATGCCTAAGTCCAGATTCCGCGGGCACAAGTCGGACAATCTCTCGCAGTACCTCGATATCCGCATCCTCGTCCACTGTGAGTCTCAACTCCGGCCACTTCGCCCAGTCTGGCGCCTCAACGTTCCGCAATCGAAAGAGTTCGGGGTGCTGGTAGATGTATGGTGTCACGTGTTCGCGCTCACCAAGCAGTGTCGCATCGGCGTGGGCACGTTCCAGCACCTGGCGAGAGAACACTTCGACGTCCATCCCTATGGGGTACGTTCGCCGGAGCACATTACTGCAGTAGTCCACCTCGGGCGACTCACCAAAGGCTGCAATTGCGGCGTCGATAACCTCGGGGTCAATCAAAGGGCAATCGCATGTTACGCGGACAATAGTCTGCGCCCTCGATTTCTCGGCCGCTTGAATGTAACGCGCCAGTACGTCATCGAGACTCCCACGAACGTAGCCTACCCCCGACACTTCAAGGTGTTCCACCAGCACGTCATCTGTGGCATCAGTGGTCGTAGCAACCAACACATCATCGGCCAGACGACTCGCCCTTGCGCGCGCAACCACACGATCGACCACTGCCTTGCCGCCAAGATCAGCCATCACCTTCCCAGGCAATCGCGTCGATGACATCCTAGCCTGCGCGATAATGATTGTACGTCCCATCACTTGACCAAGTCCCACGATAGCGGCGTGCCCTTCGGCGCATCTCGTGTGATGCTTCTGCCAAGAAGCTCGTCGTAGTGCTTTGGGGGCAACCCAAAACCCGGACGCACAACGCGCAAGTTCTCGATAGTGAACCTATCCCCAACATGCATGTCTTGGGCCACATACAGTGAGCGCCGGAACTGCACTGACGCCTTCTCCGTCTCGGTCGAACCATAGGCCACGACGCCGACAGCGCGCCATGCTCGCTCCGTTTCGAGCACCAGTGCGGCCAGCTCTGAAGGCTCCATGGAAAACGCAGCATCCACACCACCCTCAGCACGAGAAAGCGAGAAGTGCATCTCGATCACCGTGGCGCCTAGGGCCACCGAAGCAATAGAGGCACCAAGCCCGAGAGTATGATCAGAGAGTCCTACCTGGCAGCCGAAGCGCTCGCCCATGTCCGGAATCGTGGCGATATTGCTGTTCTCGGGAGAGGCGGGATATGCGCTAGTGCACTTGAGTAGCACAATGTTCTCACAGCCCGCACTGCGCGTGACGGCCACAGCCTCCGAGAGTTCTTCAATCGTGGCCATTCCGGTCGACATGATGATGGGCTTGCCTGTGGATGCAACCTTGCGAATTAGCGGGATATGGGTGTTCTCGAAAGATGCGATCTTGTAACAAGGCACGTCCAGATTCTCGAGGAAGTCGACTGCCGTTTCATCAAAGGGCGTCGAAAAAGCGACCATCCCCCGCTCGCGCGCTCGATCAAAAATTGCCTCATGCCACTCCCATGGAGTGTGCGCCTCAGCATACAGTGAATACAATGAGCGCCCCTGCCATAGTGACTCAGGAGCCTCAATAGCGAAGTCCCCGCCTTCAACATCGAGGGTGAGCGTATCAGCGGTGTATGTCTGAATCTTGAGTGCGTGAGCCCCGGCATCGGCTGCCGCGTCAACAATGGAAAGCGCGCGCACAAGCGACTGATTGTGATTGCCCGACATCTCAGCTATCACAAACGGCGGCGCATTTCGGCCGACGACTCGATGTCCCAGCGTGAACTCAGCCAACTCCACCGTGGTCCCCCTT
>JAQIBK010000196.1 GCA_027859125.1 Actinomycetota bacterium
TCTGCATCCCGAGTGGTTCGATGTGCTCGTGCTTCCCAACCTCTACGGTGACATCGCCTCGGACCTCGCGGCGGGTCTCGTTGGCGGTCTCGGCATCGCGCCGGGCGCCAACATCGGCACCGACTGCGCCGTGTTCGAGCCAGTTCACGGCTCTGCGCCCAAGTACGCGGGCAAGGACATGGCCAACCCCACCGCTGAGATCCTCTCGGCTGTGCTCATGCTCAACCACTTGGGCGAGCGCGATGCTGCCGATCGCATTCTCAGCGCGGTCAAGACCGTGCTGGCCGAAGGGGAGACCGTCACCTACGACATTCAGCGCACCAATACGGGGAGCACCGAGGGGTGTGTCGGCACGCAGGCATACGCCGAAGCTTTGATCGCCAAGTTGTAGGGGCAATACGCAAGCGATGTCGGGCTCCGGTCGTTCAACGTGACCGGGGCCCGTTCTCTATCCTCATGTACGTCCTCGTTCTGGGTTTCTCGCGTACAATCCTCTTTGACGGGAATCATGCAGTTGTCAGGAGTGAGGGGAAATGGGTGACTCACGAGACTGAAGAGCAGGGATCGTTGAAGTCCAATCGCCGGAAGCTGATCCTTGTGGGGGTCGCAGGCGTGCTGATCGTCGTTGCCTCCGTGTTCGCCGTTCAGGCTCTCAGTGGTGACGACGGCAAAACTCCTTCGGCCGATGTCGGCCTGCCAGGGGTCGAGGACGACGTCGCATCGAACCCCGACGAGGACGGTTCGACGATGGATCCCGCCGAGCTTGCGACACTGACTCCCACACCATTGGATGAGGCCACCGCTCCCGGGCGCATCGCCTATCGCCTCGATGGCGGAATCTGGGTGGCCGATGAGGACGGCTCGAACCCTGTTTACGTCGCCGAGAGCGCCGAGGGACCCTTCGCACTGTCGCCCGACGGCCAGACTCTGGCCTATGCCGACGAGTTGATCGGTCACCTCTTCGTGGTAGTCGAGGTGGAGACGCCCGAGGACAGGGATGCCGGACTGGTGGACCTGGGGGCCGCGCTGATGGAGTGTCCGTCTTGGGCACCGGACTCTTCGTGGTTCGCTTTCACAGCTGACACCCCTGCGGGCGGTGAGGTTTCGACCGCTCTGCGAAACGGCAACGGTGTCGCGGCGATCGGTGCGGGTCGAGGACCGTCAGTTTCGATCGACGCGAAGCGCATCGCATACATTGACGCGGTCGATCCCGGTGCCGCCGGACCGATCCAGTCCTACACAGTGGATACAGGCTCTCTGAAAAGCATATCCGGACCGCCGGTGATCGAGGTCGCCTGGCTCGGCGGCTTCATTCTGTACTCATCCACAGGCGCGGACGGGGTCGGCCCGTCGCTAGCAACCGTCTCGCCGCTCGGCGTGAACCACAAGGAGTTGGTGGGGGCGCCAATGGCAAGCAGGCCGGTGCTGTACACGAGACTGTGTGTCTCTCCCGACGGCGCACACGTCTCCTATGCGCATTCCGGAGACGACGGGTACTCTCGGACTTTCGTCATCGAGGCCGAGAGTCCGACGCCGTTCGATCTTTCGATCAGGCGCGACTCCTACCCGTTGTGTTGGACTTCGGACAGCTCACGTCTGTTCTTTGTGGAGGGTAATGCGTTCCAGGGCGAGGACACGGATCTCATGAGCGTCCAGCCAGACGGTCTGGGCAGGCGCATAGTGGTCGAGGGCGCGGGACTGTAGCTGTCGATCGCTGCGGTCCTCCTGCTCAACAAGGGTGAAACAGTGGAATTCCTCGGCTTGTGCGGGCATTCACGGTCGCGTATACTCTCGCCTCACAATAGAACACTGCATTGTGGCGTTGACGGGGAGAAGTAGGGGCCAATCCTTTGCCCTCAGAGAGCCGGGTATGGTGAAAACCGGCGCAGGACGTTCCGAAACTGTCCCCCGAGCCACCCGGAAGAACATATCGGTCCTTTTCTTGCGCGAACGATCTTCGCGAGGGACCGGTACCTAGTAGGCCGGGTCGGTGGCATCCGTTACCTGCCGTACGAGTGGATGTCCGCTCTGAGTCGGTGCATACGCCGATGAAGGATCCGGGCGTCAAGCGGGGTGGTACCGCGGGAGCTTCATGGCTTTCGTCCCGGCGAGGGGACGGGCATGCGCTTTCCGCGGTTCTTCTGTTCCCTCGGCTGGTTACCATCTCGTATCAGGGTCTGCCTGTCGCCTTCTTGGTGGCACGACCCGACTGCACAGCTCGTGCGGCGCCGGAGCCACTCTACCCGACAAGGGAGAGGTGGATGATGGAGCTTCGAAGCGAGCAGATGAAGCGCGGCGTGGCCAGAGCGCCCCACCGCAGCCTGCTCAAGGCTGACGGTCTCACCGACGAAGAGATATCGCGGCCGCTCATTGCGGTCGTCAACTCCGTCAACGACGTGATCCCTGGGCATCTCATGCTCGACAAGATCTCCGATGCAGTGAAGACGGGCATCCGCATGGCGGGTGGCACGCCGCTGGAGTTCGCCACTATCGGCGTGTGCGACGGGATCGCCATGAATCACGCAGGCATGCGCTACTCGCTGGCCAGCCGAGAGGTCATCGCCGACAGCGTGGAGCTCGTGATCGAGGCGCACGCGTTCGACGCGATGGTCATGATCCCCAACTGCGACAAGATCATCCCCGGCATGCTCATGGCCGCGGCTCGTCTCGACATCCCGACGATCGTCGTCTCGGGCGGGCCCATGATGGCCGGCCGATTCCGCGACAAGGACGTCGATCTCGACACCGTGTTCAAGGCTGTGGGCGAGGTCAGCGCCGGCACGATGGACGAGGCCGAACTGCTCGAGCTCGAGAACGCTGCATGTCCCACGTGCGGTTCGTGCGCGGGCCTGTTCACCGCCAACTCGATGAACTGCCTGACCGAGGCCATCGGCATGGGGCTGCCGGGCAACGGAACGATTCCCGCGGTGTACTCCGAGCGCATTCGTCTGGCCAAGTACGCAGGAATGAAGATCATGGATCTGCTGGAGCGCGGCGTCACCGCCCGCGACATCATGACGCCCGACGCCATTCACAACGCGATGACGCTAGATATGGCGTTCGGTGGCTCGAGCAACACCGTGCTGCACCTGACGGCGATCGCGCATGAGGCCGAGGCCGACATCACGCTCGATGACTGGGCGGCTGTCTCCGACAAGACTCCCAACCTGGTGAAGGTCTCGCCTTCGTCGGACTTTCACATGCAGGATCTGTACGCGGCAGGCGGTATCCCCGCGATCATGCACGAACTCGATGCGGCCGGGCTCATCATCCGTGATGTGCCCACGGTCGACGGTCGTACCATGGGCGAGCTCGCAGATGCTGCACGCAATAGCGATCCTCAGATGGTCAGGTCCGTCGCAGAGGCCTACGGCCCCATCGGCGGTCTTGCGGTGCTTCGTGGCAATCTCGCTCCCGACGGTGCGGTGGTCAAACGCTCTGCCGTCTCAGCTGAGATGCTTCAGCACTCCGGTCCGGCTCGAGTGTTCGACTCCGAGGAGGAGGCGGTCACGGTCATCCTGGGGCGCGAGATCAGCCAGGGTGATGTGATAGTGATCCGCTACGAGGGCCCCAAGGGAGGTCCGGGCATGCGTGAGATGCTCACGCCGACTGCCGCTGTGAAGGGCATAGGGCTGGACCGCTCGGTCGCGCTGATCACGGACGGCCGCTTCAGCGGTGCCACCAGCGGCGCCTCGATAGGGCACGTATCCCCGGAAGCCGCCAACGGCGGTGCGATCGGGTTGGTCGTGGACGGCGATCGAATCGCCATAGACATCACTGCTGGCACGATCCAGCTTGATGTGCCCGAGAGTGAACTCGCTGTCAGGCGTGAGGCCTGGACAGCTCCGGAACCGCGCATCACAAAGGGCTACTTGGTGCGATACGCGCGGTTCGTATCAAGCGCCGACAAGGGAGCAGTGGTCTCATGAGTGAGAGGATCACAGGGGCAGATGCGCTAGTTCGCATCCTGGAGATCGAGGAGGTCGACGTCCTCTTCGGCTACCCGGGCGGTGTTGCACTGCCCATCTTCGACGCGCTGTTCAAGTCCGAGAAGGTGCGAACGATCCTTCCTCGGCACGAACAGGGTGCGGTGCATGCGGCGGACGGATATTCGCGTGTGACCGGAAAGCCGGGAGTGGCTCTGACCACCAGCGGACCGGGCGCCACGAACACCATCACGGGACTCGCGAACGCATTCATGGACTCGATCCCGCTCGTTGTGATCACCGCGCAGGTGGCGACGCACGTGATCGGGACCGATGCATTCCAGGAGTCGGACATGACCGGCATCACGATGCCGAACACCAAGCACAACTATCTGGTGACCGACGCTGCCGACCTGCCGGAGGTGCTCAAGGAGGCGTTCCATATAGCCACCACGGGGCGGCCCGGACCTGTGCTCGTGGACGTGCCGGTCGACGTGAGCAAGGGTGAGTTCGACTGGTACTACCCGGAGGCGGTGAGCCTGCCCGGCTACAAGCCCACATACAAGGGGCACGCCAAGCAGGTCAAGCAGGCCGCGAAGATGATCACCAAGGCGCGCAAGCCGTTGCTCTACGTTGGCGGTGGCGTGATCGCCTCCAACGCTTCGGCGGAGATCAAGGAGCTGGCCGAGCTCATGCAGCTGCCTGTGACCACCACCATGCTGGGCAAGGGTGCGTTCCCCGAGGACCATCACCTTTGGATCGGGATGCCCGGCATGCACGGTGCCAAGTACACCAACTACACGATCACCGAGACCGATCTTCTGATCGGCATCGGCGTTCGGTTCGACGACCGCGTCACGGGCAAGCTCTCGACGTTCGCGAGCAAGGCCAAGGTCATCCATGTCGACATCGATCCGGCCGAGATCGGTAAGAACAAGGCGGTCGACGTTCCCATCGTGGGCGACGCACGTGGCATCATAGGCGCGATCACAGCCGAACTTCGCAAGATGGGCGCGGAACCACGCACGGACGCGTGGATGCGAGCCATCGATGACTGGCGCAACAGGTTCCCGTTGCACTACTCGCGGGATGACGGGCAGTTCCATCCGCAGCTCGTCGTCGAGCGCATCGACGCGCTCACGCGGGACCGCGAGATCGTGCTCACCACCGAGGTCGGCCAGAACCAGATGTGGGCGTGCCAGTACTTCAAGCTGCGCAAGCCGCGCATGTGGGCCACCTCGGGCGGTCTGGGCACCATGGGCTATGGATTCCCTGCTGCACTGGGCGCGTGTGCCGGTAGGCCCGATGCGCTCGTGGTCAATATCGCTGGCGACGGCTCGATCCAGATGAACATCCAGGAGATGGCGACGGCCAAGCTCAACGATCTGCCGGTCAAGAACGTGATCCTCAACAACGGCTATCTCGGCATGGTGCGCCAGTGGCAGGAGCTCTTCTACGGCAAGCGCTATGCGAGCTCCGTGCTCGACCGCGACTGCCCCGACTTCGTGAAGCTCGCCGAGGCGTACGGCTGCTTCGGCATCCGGGTCACCTCGCCCGACGAGCTCGATGCTGCGCTCAAGGCCGCCTTCGAGTTCGACGGTCCGGCGATCGTGGACTGTCGCGTGGTCGAAGAGGAGTGCGTATGGCCGATGGTGGCTCCCGGCGGCTCCATCGACGAGATGCTCGGTGGCGTTCCCGGAGGCCCTGTATCGGACATGCTCGACGACGATCTGCTCGAGGAGGTGTGGGAGTAACCATGCAGCACACACTGTCAGTTCTCGTTGAGAACAAGCCCGGCGTGCTCACACGCGTGACATCGCTGTTCGCCCGCCGTGGATTCAACATCGACTCGCTCGCCGTCGGTGTGACCGAGGACCTCACGTTGTCCCGCATCACACTCGTGGTCAGCGCCGAGGATATCCCTCTGGAGCAGATCACCAAGCAGCTCCACAAGCTGATCAACGTGATCAAGATCCAAGACCTGGATCCTGATTCCATGATCGATCGTGAGCTCGTGCTGTTCAAGGTCAACGCAGTGCCTGAACGCCGCCACGAGGTCATTGAGATCGCCAACGTGTTCCGAGCCAAAGTCGTGGATGTGGGCAAGAACTGCCTGACGATCGAAGCCACGGGAACTGCGGACAAACTCGGAGCTATGGAAGACCTGCTACGCACATACGGAATCAAGGAACTCGCACGGACGGGCAAGATCGCACTCGCGAGAGGCTCACGGGACAGCTAGGAACATCGACACAGGAGGAATCATCATGGCGAACGTGTACTACGAAAAGGACTGCGACCTCTCGCTGATCAAGGACCGCAAGATCGCAGTGATCGGCTATGGCTCACAGGGCCATGCGCACGCGCTCAACCTGCACGACTCCGGCTGCGACGTTCGAGTCGGACTGCGCCCGAACTCCAAGAGCTGGGACAAGGTCAAGGAGAACGGACTCAAAGTGATGACCCCGCGCGAGGCTGCGGCCGATGCGGACATCGTCATGATCCTCACCCCCGACGAGACACAGGGTCACACGTACTACTCCGAGATCCATGAGTCCATGACCACAGGTAAGGTCCTGGCTTTCGCTCACGGTTTCAACATCCACTTCGATCAGATCAGCCCGCCTGCAGACGTGGACGTCATAATGATCGCCCCCAAGGGTCCCGGTCACATGGTTCGTCGCGTCTTCACTGAGGGCTCGGGCGTGCCGTGTCTGATCGCGGTGCACCAGGACGCATCCGGCAAGGCCAAGGACATCGCTCTCGCCTGGGCGATGGGTATCGGCGGTGCGCGCGCAGCCGTCATCGAGACATCGTTCACCGAGGAGACCGAGACCGACCTGTTCGGTGAGCAGGTCGTCCTCTGTGGTGGCATCACGGAGCTCGTCAAGGCGGGCTTCGAGACCCTGGTCGACGCCGGATATCAGCCCGAGATCGCCTACTTCGAGTGCTTCCACGAGATGAAGCTCATCGTCGACCTGATGTTCGAGGGCGGCATGGCCAAGATGTTCGACTCCATCAGCAACACCGCTGAGTACGGCGCGTACGTGACCGGACCCAAGATCATCACCGACGACACGCGCGAAGCCATGGCAGAGGCTCTCTGGGATATCCAGAATGGCACGTTCGCGCGTGACTGGATGCTCGAGAACAAGGTGGCAGCACCGCACTTCAAGGCAACCCGTCGTATCAACGCCGAGCACTTCATCGAAGAAGTCGGCGGCGACTTGCGTGGCATGTTCAGCTGGATCGATCAGGACTCATAGGAGGCACTACCGATGCAGAAGAAGTACTTGATGACGCCGGGGCCGACCCCGGTTCCCAGCGAAGTGCTACTCGCACAGGCACGTCCTGCGATCCACCATCGCACGCCGGACTTCTCGGCTGCGCTGATGGAGGCCGTCAACGGCCTCAAGTATGTGTTCCAGACTGAGAACGACGTGCTCATCATGGGTTCGTCCGGAACAGGTGTCATGGAGTCGTCGATCTCGAACTGTTTCTGTGCGGGTGACAAGATCATCGTGACGCACAACGGCAAGTTCGGTGAGCGCATGACGCAGATAAGCGAGGCCTACGGACTCAACGTCATCGACATGGCGTTCGAGTGGACCGAAGTCGTCTCTCCCGAGGCGGTCGCTGAAGCGCTGAAGGCCAATCCGGATGCTCGCGGAGTTGTCGTGACGCAGTCCGAGACCTCATCCGGGGTGCTGAACGACATCAAGACGATCGGTGAGACAGTGGCCGGCTACCCCGACTGCGTGTTCATCATCGACTCGATCACCGGCATAGGTGCTGTCGAGTGCAAGACAGACGAGTGGGGCCTTGACGTGGTCATGACAGGTTCCCAGAAGGGACTCATGCTCCCGCCGGGTCTCGCCGCGATCAGTGTCAGCGAGAAGGCATGGCGCGCCTACGAGCGCTCCACGCTTCCCAAGTACTACTTCGATTGGGCCAAGTACAGGAAGTCGCTGGAGAAGGAGACCACGCCTTTCACGCCGCCGGGCTCGCTGATCATCGGCCTGGCCGAGGCGATCAAGATGCTTCGCGAGGAGGGCATCGAGAACACGATCGCCCGTCACTCGCGTTTGGCCGAGGCGACACGCCGCGGTTGCGAGGCTCTGGGTCTCAAGCTCTTCGCCCCGCCCGAGGGTCGCGGCAGTGCCGTCACCCCGGTCTGGGTGCCGGAGGGTGTCGATGGCAAGGCCATCGTGAAGGTGATGAAGGATACCCACGGCGTGACGATCGCCGGTGGCCAGGACGACTATGCCGGACGCATCATCCGCATCGGTCATCTGGGCTACTTCGGCAACTTCGACATCATCGTCACGCTCGCAGCACTGGAAATGACACTTGCACAGTTGGGCTACGGTTTTGAGCGCGGGGCGGGCATCAAGGCCGCCGAAGCCGTGTTCATGGGGGAATAGAGGAGAAACGATGAAGGTACTTGTTGCAGAGAAGATCGCTCAGTCTGGCAT
>JAQIBK010000268.1 GCA_027859125.1 Actinomycetota bacterium
GTCGAGGAGTTCTCAGGCGGATGGCTCATGCGTCTGGCGCTGGCCAAGCTCCTGCTCGAGAAGCCGGATGTTCTGCTTCTCGACGAGCCCACGAACCATCTCGACCTGGAGTCCGTCACGTGGCTCGAGGGATTCTTGCGCGGCTATGAGGTCGCTATCGTGCTCGTCAGCCATGACCGCGCGTTCATGGACGGTCTCGCCGACCATGTCGCAGAGATCGATCAGCGCAAGGTCACCGTCTACACCGGCGGCTACAAATCCTACCTTGACCAGCGCGAACTCGCTCTCGAGCAGCTTAGAGCAGCATACGACAATCAGGTCAAGATGATCGCTGAGAATGAGCGATTCATCGAGCGTTTTCGCTACAAGAGTAGCAAGGCTAAACTGGTTCAGAGTCGTGTCAAGGCTATGGAGAAGCTCGAGCGCATCGTCCTACCGGAGGCACGTAGAGAAGTACGCTTCTCGTTCCCGCAGCCCCCACGCACCGGCGAGATGGTCATATCGCTCAAGGGCATCCACAAGGCATATGGCGACCACGTCATCTACGAGGATCTCAACTTCTCCCTTTTCCGAGGAGACAAGATCGCGCTCGTTGGCCCCAACGGTGCTGGCAAGTCCACTCTCATGAAGATGCTTGCGGGCGTGCTGGATTATGAGGCCGGTGAGATAAAGCACGGTGCGCACGTCTCTGCCTCGTACTTCGCCCAGCACCAACTGCAGGCGCTCAATCTGCGCGACACGGTGTTCGGCGAGCTGGATGGAATCGCGCCCGGATGGACCCAGAGCGAAGTCAGGAGACTTCTCGGAGCATTCTTGTTCGTTGGCAATGATGTTGAGAAGAAGGTCTCTGTGCTGTCCGGCGGTGAGAAGTGCCGCCTTGCGCTTGCCAAGATGCTGGTGGAGCCTGCACCTTTCATGTGCCTGGACGAACCCACGAACCACCTGGACATCGAGTCCAGTGACATTCTGGAGAAGGCCCTCATCGGCTTCGATGGAACACTCGCACTCATCACTCACGACAGGCATCTGATCAGGTCCGTCGCGAACAAGATCGTTGACGTACGCGACGGTCGTGCGACCGTCTACGACGGTGACTACGACTATTACCTCTGGAAACGCGAGCAGATGGCTGCCGGAAGTGCAGCGTCAGACGCCCCGAAGAAGTCGCCAAGACCCAGTGGGGGACAAGCGAGCTCGGCTGGCGTGCAGCAGGAGAAGCCAAAGCGGGAACGCAGGTCCAGCGGGCCCAAGTCCAAGGAGCAGAAACGCGCTGAGGCAGAGGCTCGCAATCGGGCGAGCGGCTCGACCGGTGGTGGACGGAAGCGTCTGGCCCAGGTTGAGAAGGAGTTGGCGCAGGTGCAGGAGCGGCATGACCAGATCGTGGAAGCCATGTCGGACTCGTCCGTCTACGACGACCCCGAGAAGTTCCAGGCCCTCATGGCAGAGTACGCGGAGGTCAAGAAGACGCTTCCAAGACTCGAGGAGGAATGGGTCAGCTTGGGCGATGCCATCGAGAGAGCAGAGCGAGAAAGCTTGTAACAATATTTACAATCTCCGGCAAGTCTGCTAAAAATTCGTTATCCGCATATGTTGCAGGGACGCGTATATCCGCGTCGAATGATGCAACAGAGCAATGCGGGGGGACTCTACCGCTCCAGCTTGTAACACTGAGTTACAAGGAATGGATGAGCGGCGGCAGAGGGGGTACCAGTTGGATGGCAGCACGACTCAGAACGTGATGTTCGTCGTCGGCCTTGTTTCGGCTGGCGTCGCATTCATTGGACTTGTGTTGGGCGCCAACGCCCTGCTGTCTCCTCGAAATCCCACTCCCGCTAAAGAAGAGCCTTATGAGTGCGGTATGCCTCAAGCCGGCTCGCCGTACGCTCCTGTTCGATTGCGCTTCGCTACCGTCGCCATGCTGTTCGTGCTCTTCGACGCAGAGGCGATTCTGCTCTTCGCCGTAGTTCCTTCCTTGCACGGCTCCTGGATCGCGCTTGCCGAAGTCGGCGCTTTCACTGCGTTTCTGGCACTCGGTCTCGTGTATGCATGGCGCAAGGGGGCCCTACAGTGGCGCTGGTAGACAAGCTGGGCGCTGCCCTGGACAGCAGCGGGGGAGGCATCATCCTCACCTCCGTGGACTCGCTGGCTGATTGGGCCCGCGGTAAGTCACTCTGGTCAATGCCCATGGGCACCGCGTGTTGTGCCATGGAATTGATCGCGGCGTCATTCTCCAAGTTCGACTTCGACAGACATGGCACGTTCCCGAGGCCTGATCCCCGGCACGTCGACGTCATGATCGTCGCCGGGACCATCACCAGGAAGATGGCGCCCGCGGTTCAACGACTGTATGAGCAGATGGCGGATCCCAAATGGGTGATCGCCATGGGCAACTGCGCCGTTTCCGGCGGAATCTTCTACTACGACTCCTATTCGGTGGTCCGCGGCGTCGATGAGCTCCTTCCTGTTGACGTCTACATCGCTGGCTGCCCTCCCAGACCTGAGTCCATGCAGGACGCAGTGTTCCAGTTGCGTGAGAAGATCGCCACGGAGTCGATCGCTCCAGGCAAGACCCGCCCTCATGAGTTCCTGCTCCCTGTGCCTGGTGCGTCCTCTGGCGGCGGTGAGGCCGAGTGAACATCAACGAGCTACGTGAGCACCTGTGCGGACAGTATCCGGATCTGTGTCCGTTGTTCTCGATCGAGTTCGGTGACGGTGTCCTGGTTGTTGGGTGCGACAAGCTGCACGCCGCCGCCAGTGACCTCAAGGATCTGGGCTTCGACCGGCTGGGCATGCTCACAGCAGTCGACCGCGACGAGACCTTCGAGATGGTCTATCGCCTGACCTCGCGCAGCATGTCGGCAGGAATCTTTCTCAAATGCCATGTTCCTCGGGAGAATCCCATCACGCATTCTCTGAACTCGCTTTGGCCTGCTGCCAATTGGCAGGAACGCGAGGTCTACGACCTTTTCGGGATCGTGTTCAAGGGTCACCCGGATCTTCGTCGGATACTTCTCCCGCCTGAATGGGTGGGTCATCCGCTGCGCAAGGATTATGAAGACGACCGCATGGTTCGCAGACCTGACTACATCTGATGCCGAGGAGGTGGACACTGTGACACTGGATATCAAAGAGCGCTCTTGGACGACCGGCTCCGACGGAACACCTGTCGAGGAGCTCGTCGTCAACGTAGGCCCGTCGCATCCGTCCACTCACGGAGTCTGTCGTGTCATCGCACATGTTGATGGTGAGGTTGTGACCAAGGCAGAACCGGTGATCGGCTACTTGCATCGCGGTATCGAGAAGATCGTTGAGAATCGAACATACCTGCAGATCGTTCCGATCACTGACAGGTTGGACTACGTCGGTTCGATGTATGCGAACTGGGCGTACTGTCGCTCGGTCGAGCGACTTGCCGGCATCAGGGTGCCTGAACGGGCCGAGTATCTGCGCGTGATCACATGTGAACTGCAGCGCATCGCCAGTCACATGATGTCACTCGGGTCCACAGGCGCTGACACCGGTGCGGCGACCATGTTCATCTACGCATTCGACGTCCGTGAGCGCATCGTCGAACTGTTCGAGGAGCTGTGCGGATCCCGCCTGACGTACAACTACGTACGACCCGGGGGAGTGAGCATGGATGTGCCTGAGGGTTGGTTCGACGACATTCTCTCTTGGACCGATGCCGCGAGGAACTCGATATCCCAGATGGATCGACTGTTCTTTGGCAACTTCATCGCTCGTGGGCGTCTCAAAGGCATCGGCGTACTGTCCGCCAAGGACGCTGTCGGCTGGGGCGCATCCGGTCCTGTTGCACGTGGCTCCGGAGTCAACTGGGATCTGCGCAAGCACGATACCTACTCGGTCTACCCCAGATTCGATTTCGATGTGCCTGTCGGCAGCAACGGTGACGCATACGATCGCGCGCGCTGCCGACTGTTCGAGTGCTACGAGTCTTTGCGGATCGTCGAGCAGGCCATCGAGCAGATCGAGCCGGGCCCATTCAAAGCCGACGGCATACCGCGCCTGTTGGCGCCCAGGCCGGGAGACGCATACGACCACATCGAGTCCGCTCGCGGGTCGCTTGGCATCTATCTCGTTTCGGACGGCTCTCCTCGGCCTTATCGAATGAAGGTACGTTCACCAGCCTTCTGCAATCTCGCATTGCTGCCGCTGTTGGCCGAAGGGCACACACTCTCCGATCTTGTGATCGTTCTCGGCTCGCTCGACCCTGTGTTCGGGGAGGTCGACCGATGACGGGATTCGTTGGCGGCGCGGTCTACGGTCTGGCTGGAGGACTCGTCATTGCGGTTGCCGCACTGTTCGGCGTGTGGTGGGAGCGCAAGGTCTCCGCACGGATCCAGATGCGTCTTGGGCCGACCGAGATCGGTCCCGCTGGCCTGTTCCAGACGCTTGCAGATACCATCAAACTCGTCCTGAAAGAGGACATCACGCCTAGGCAGGTGGACCGTCCACTCTTCCGCATGGCACCGCTTCTGGTGTTCACGCCCATAGCGATGTCGCTCGTTGTGATTCCGTTCGCGGGCGGTTGGGTCCCCCTGAACACGTCGGTGGGCATGCTCTTCTTCGTGGCGGTCCCCTCTGTATCGGTCATCGGTGTCCTGCTCGCGGGATTCTCGTCCGGCAACACCTATGCGACTCTGGGCGGGCTTCGCGGCGCTGCGCAGATGATCTCCTACGAGTTGCCACGGACGCTCTCAGTGTTGGCCATGGCGCTTCTGGCCGGCTCTCTTGCACCGCTCGAGGTCATGAATCGATATGAGTGGTGGTGGACGCCTGCGACATTCATCGCGCTGATCGTCTACTTCATCTCCTCGATAGCGGAGCTCAACAGAGGACCGTTCGATATTCCAGAAGCGGAGAGCGAACTCGTCGCCGGCTATTTCGCTGACTACTCAGGTATTCGCTGGGCGATCTTCATGATGTCCGAGTATGGCGGACTCGTTGCCGCGTCATTCTTTGGCGCGGCCATCTTCATGGGTGGAGCACAAGGACTGCCCGGCGTCTTCGGGGTACTGCTGATCTTTGCGAAGGCGCTCGTTCTGATCACTCTGATGATGCTGGTCAAGTGGACGTTCCCGCGTTTCCGCTCAGATCAGCTCCTGACACTCGCGTGGAAGGTACTTACACCCATGGCATTGGTGCAACTGGTGATCGTGGGGGTGATCCTTCCGTGGCTGTGAAACCCGACGAGTACACTGACGTGCCTGAGCACGGGCATGTAGGCGCTCCGGCGCACGAATCGGATACAGTGCCTCTTCATATCAACGTGTCCGACGAGGACCGTGGTGGTGTCGGCGGCTTCGTTGACTCATGGAAGTCGCTGCTCACTGGCATGAAGATCACCGGAATGCGCGCCTTGGGACCGGACAAGACCCTGCGCTATCCGGATGAGAAGGTCACGCTCTCGCCGCGCTGGCGAGGTGCGCTGGTGCTGAAGGGTGTTCTGGGACGGGACGAGATTCCGATCATCCGCGATGAATCGACCAAGTACAATGCGTTCATCGATGATCTCTACAAGCAGGAGCGTCTACCTCCGTGTGCGGGGAACTGCCCCGTGAACGTGGACGCCCGCGGACAGAGCTACTACCTTGCGGAAGGCATGAGCGCCGAAGCATACGAGCTCGTGCGCGAGCGCAACATCATGCCCGGCGTTCTGGGTCGCATCTGTCATCACCCCTGCGAGACCGCATGCAGACGCAACTACTACGACGAGCCCATCTCTATTCGCCCGTTGCACCGCTTTGCGTACGAGGAGTATGCCAAGGTGCGCGAGGAGAGAGTCAAGGTCTTCAAGTTCACGCGTGATGAGAAGGTGGCCGTGATCGGTTCCGGGCCGTCCGGTCTGGCAGCCGCGTTGGACCTTATGGCGCTCGGTTATCGCGTCGTCATGTACGAGAAGGAGCATTCTCCCGGCGGTGCGCTTCTCTCGGGAGTTCCCTCATATCGACTGCCCCGTGAGGTGCTGTCCACGGAGATCAACAGTCTCGTGCAGATGGGGTTGGATCTCAGAGTGGGCATCGAGATCGGCAAGGACGTGCCGATCGATCACCTGCTCGGAGAGTTCGACGCAGTTCTCATTGCCGCGGGCCTGCAGACCAGCCGCATCATTCCGGTACCCGGCCACGACGCCCAGGGCGTACAGGGTGCTCTTGATTTCCTGAAGGGCGCCAACTGGAAGGGCGATGCTGGCGTCAAGGGCAAGAGGGTCATGGTGATCGGTGGCGGAAACGTCGCCGTTGACGTGGCCAGATGTGCCCTTCGTGTCGGCGCGACGGAGGTCCGTCTTGCTTGCCTCGAAGGCGATCAAGAGATGCCCTGCCATCCTTGGGAGATCGAAGAGGCGCTCGATGAGGGCGTGATAGCAATGTGCTCACTCGGTCCGCACGAGGTCGTTACAAGTGAGGGCGTTGTCACTGGCATGAAGATGCGAGAGTGCCTCTCGGTGTTCGACGAGATGGGCCGTTTCGCGCCCAACTACGGCGAAGGCTACACGGAGGTCGAGTGCGATGTAGTCGTCTTCGCCGTGGGTACCGCGCCTGTCCTTGGTGATCTTGTGGCCGGTTCTGATCTGGAGCTCAACGAGCGCGGCATCCTGCCGGTCGACGGTACGTTGTTCACGACTGCCATGCCCAATGTCTTCGCAAGCGGCGAGGTGGTCACCGGTCCGGGTTCGGCGATCGGATCGATCGCGACGGGGCATGAAGCTGCCACGTCGATCCATCGCTACCTGTCAGGAGCCAGCCTGACTGAGAACAGGATTCCTCGGCCGGTGCCGGTGTATGAGAAGTATCAGCAGGCGGCGCTCGACGGCGTAGAGGAATCCCGCCGTCGTGTGGAAATGCCCATGGCGAAGCCGGAAGCGCGCCGGGTCGATTTTCGACAAGTGGAACTCGGCATCACTCATCTCGAAGCGCTCAACGAGGCGGCACGTTGCCTCAGGTGTCAGTCGGAGGTGTGCGTCGGGTGCACATTCTGTGCGCGAACCTGTCCGGACTACGCGATTCAGGTGCAACGCGTCGATGATCCCGGCGGACGGGCGCTCACCCGTTACGACCTGGACCTGTCCAAGTGCTCATTCTGCGGACTTTGCGCAGAGCAGTGTCCGACGAACGCGCTGTGCAACACAGGTCAGTATGAACTGAGCTTCTACCGCCGTGACCTCATGGTCTTCGATCGCGATGAAATGCTGCGCGACGGTGGCGGGACTCGAGCTACTGGTGCCGATGCGGTACGGGCAATCGAATCAGGGGAGGTCCAGTGAGCTTCGACGCTCCCACCATAGTCCAGATCATATTGGGCGCGATCGCCCTTCTGTCCGCGATGACTGTCGTTCTCGTGCGCGAGATCATGCGGATGGCCATAGGTCTTGGGGTCTTTCTGCTCTCAGTAGCGGGACTCTTCCTCTTGTACGGCGCGAGCTTCCTGGCCACTTCCGAGGTGTTCGTGTACGTGGGCGGCGTTCTGGTTCTCATGCTCTTTGCGATCATGTTGGTGCAACGCTCGGACTCCGGCCGAGCAGTGCTGGTGAGCCGCCACGATATCGGATCGGCTTCAGTCGCGCTGGGTTTGTTCGTGATGCTGACAGTCGCGCTACAGGGCGTGTCGAATCGCTTCACTGGGTCGGCGCCGGAGTCGTCCATGCAGGAGCTTTCAGAGGTGCTCATGGGCGGCCGTCTGGTTCAGTACGAGATCGCAGGCCTGCTTCTGCTGGTCGCCCTTGTGGCGGTCATCGTGATCGCAGGAGGTGACGAGCGATGATCGGTGTCCTCGTCTCCGTTGCCGTCTTCTGTATCGGTGTGTATGGAGTTCTCACGCGCCGGGACATCGTTGGCGTGCTCGCATCCATCGAGGTCATGCTCGCCGGATCCATGCTCGCCTTGGTCGCCATGGCGTCCGGAGCCGATTCGGTCACGGGGGTGCGCCCACTGGGTCAATCCATAGAGGCCGTCGTCCTCTTGCTTATGGTTATCGATGCCGCAGAGGCGGCGGTCGGGCTGGCGCTACTGGTGTCCGTCGCGCGCCGCCGTGGCGTGACACGCATTGATGAACTTCAGGAGGTGAAGGGCTAAAGATGGAGTGGTTCATCGAAAACGCATGGCTCGCCGTGGCGCTGCCCTTCCTGATGGCTGTTCCTACATGGCTTCTTGGTCAACGCGCAAAGTGGCTCGCGCCCGTTCTCGCGGCGACCGGACCTTTGCTTCTGTGCTTGGTGGGCTTCACGGCCATAGCGACGCATGGTGACGGTTCTCATGCCGGCGCGTCGGTTTCGTGGATTCCTGGCACGATCGACATCAGCGCCGGTTGGATGATCGATGGTCTGACAGCGATCATGTTCGCTGTGGTCGGCGTTGTCGCTCTCATGGTCGTGGTCTTCTCGATCGGATACATGCATGGTGACAAGGGCTGGGCGCGCTACTTCATGCTGCTATCACTGTTCACCGGATCCATGTCGCTGCTCGTCGCAGCTGACAGCTTGCTCATCCTGTTCGTGGGCTGGGAATTGGTCGGCGCTTGTTCGTATCTGCTCATCGGATTCTGGTTCGAGAAGCCTTCTGCGGCCGCGGCCGCAGTCAAGGCGTTTCTGGTCACCAGGATCGGCGACGCAGGACTCCTGCTTGGACTGGCTCTACTGTGGCGTGAAGTCGGCTCGTTCCGTTTTGCCGATATCTTCGACGCTGTGGCAGCAATGCCCGGGGGCACACTGACCGCAGTAGCTCTACTGCTGTTCATGGGAGCTGCCGGCAAGTCCGCTCAGTTCCCGTTGCATATCTGGTTGCCGGATGCCATGGAGGGTCCGACTCCGGTTTCGGCCCTGATCCACGCAGCGACAATGGTGGCGGCAGGTGTTTTCCTGATCGCACGTATGTGGCCGGTTTTCGAGGCATCGCAGGCGGCACTCGTTGTCATTCTGGCGATCGGTGCCCTCACAGCGCTTGCGTCTGCGAGCATCGCTCTTGTACAACGCGACATCAAGAAGGTCCTCGCGTACTCCACGATCTCCCAACTGGGCTTCATGTTCGCAGCTCTGGGTGCGGGCGCGTGGGGGATAGCGATGTTCCATCTGGTTACGCACGCTGCGTTCAAGGCGCTCTTGTTCTTGGGCTCAGGCAGCGTCATACATGGGTCCGGCACCCAGGATATGCACAAGATGGGTGGACTGAGACGCGTCATGCCCATAACTGCGGCGACTTGGATCCTGGGGGCTGGTGCGCTTGCCGGTGTGCCGCCGCTGGCTGGATTCTTCAGCAAGGATGAAGTGCTGCACGCGGTTTGGGGCGCTTCTCCGGTGGCGGGCATCGCCCTGGGCCTCGCCAGTCTCATGACGGCGTTCTACATCACTCGAGCCACGTGCCTGACGTTCTTTGGCAAATACCGTGGAGACGGACATCCTCACGAGAGCGACTACACAATGACAGTCCCTCTGATGGTCTTGGGCATCGGCGCGCTCGGCCTGGGATTCACCGGCCATCTGGTGGCCGAGGTTCTTGGAACTCACGCCGAGTCGCTCGACCCCGTGACAGCAGTTCTGTCCACAATGATCGCTCTGGTGGGCATCGGTGCAGCATGGTGGATATATCGCGAGGATGTCACTGCCGACCAGCTGCTTCAAACTCGAGCCGGACGCCTCTGGGACGCTGCGTCCGGTGGCTACGGAGCGGACACAGTTGCCGATCGCATGGTGGTCCGCCCCGTGATGGTCGGTGCTCGAGCCCTATATGAGCGATTCGAGCGCACTATCGTCGATGGTGCCGTAGAGGGATTCGGACGAGGTGTCAGTGTGGTCGGCCGCACGTTGGCCTCACTTCAGAACGGAGATGGTCAGTGGTATGGAGCCATGCTGGGAGCCAGCGTCGTGATCATGCTGGCGATCGTATGGTCCTACGATGCGATCAATTTGTGGGCCGTGGAAGTCATCTCATGGATCGGTGGGTGAGATGCAGATGAGCCTTCATCTACTGATTCTCATCCCATTTGCGGGCGCCGTGCTGCTTGGCTTCATGCGAGGTGCGTCCATCAGTCGCGCTCGCACTATCGGTCTGCTCTTCTCACTCGCGTCACTGGGAACGTTCTGCACAACGCTGGGATCGGCCGCCTTCAGCGGTGGAGAGCTGGTTGCTTCCTCGGCAGCGCTGGGTGATCTGACATCCTATCGCCTCGCAATGGATGGACTGTCCGCGCCCTTCGTCGGCCTGACTGTTGTGCTCGGCGTGATAGCCGTTCTGACGTCTTGGCGTATCTCCGACAGACCTGCGAGTCATCATGCGTTGCTGTTGGCGCTCCAGGCGGCAGTCAC
>JAQIBK010000312.1 GCA_027859125.1 Actinomycetota bacterium
AACCCACTTGACTGGTGATGGCGTCAGCCACAGCATCTTGGACTGACGATGCGACGGCGCGCAGTGGCTTGCCGTACTCGACTTCTATATGAAGTGTGACCGAGATGGCACCGTCGTCAGCAACGACGACCTCCACGCCCGGAGCACCCTTGGCAACGTTCTTCTGGACAAGACCGACGATACCCTGTGTGCCCACGAAGACCACACCGTCGACGCACTGCGCTGCTAGGGTGACGATGGTCTCCAGCACGCCGGGTGCGACGCCTAGTCCATGCAGTTTGATCTCATCGGACATGAGCTACTCCGATCCCTGAGCGATTCGGCCACCATTCATGTGCTGATCGATGAAATCAGTATATACGTCACCAGCAGCGAACGCCTCGTTCTCGGTCACGGCCTGGTGAAAGGGAATCGTTGTCGGAATACCCATGACGATGAATTCATCGAGTGCCCGCCGCGCTCGCGCGATGGCCTCATCTCGTGTCTCGCCCCAGACGATCAGCTTGGCCAAGAGCGAGTCGTAGTTCGGCGGTACGCGATAGCCCGAATAGAGATGGCTGTCGACACGGACACCGAATCCGCCCGGCGCATTGTAGACACTCACTACGCCGGGATTGGGACGGAAATCATGTGCCGGATCCTCGGCGTTGATACGAAACTCGATCGCGTGGCCTCGCAGCTCTATCTTGTCCTGAGATGCATGACGCATGGCCTCGCCCGCTGCGATTCGGATCTGCTCCTTGATGATGTCAACGCCCGTGATCTGCTCCGTCACCGGGTGCTCGACCTGTACACGAGTGTTCATCTCCATGAAGTAGAAGCTGCCGTCCATATCCAGAAGGAACTCGTCGGTGCCGGCGTTGACGTAGTTGACTGCTCGTACGGCCTTGAGTGCGACCTCGCCCATCGCAGCCCGTGTTTCCGAGGAGAGCGCAGGACTGGGAGCTTCCTCGATCAGTTTCTGGTGACGCCTCTGAATCGAACAGTCACGCTCAAAGAGATGCACTGCATTGCCATGAGTGTCCGCGAGCACCTGGATCTCGATATGACGCGGACGAGAGAGATACTTCTCGAGATACACGACATCGTTGCCGAAAGCCGCTGCCGCCTCGTTCTTGGCTGCCATATAGGCGGACTCCAGCACGTCAGCGTTCTCAGCGACTCGCATTCCCTTGCCGCCGCCACCAGCGGAGGCCTTGATCAGAACGGGGAATCCGACCTCGTTGGCGAAGACAAGTGCCTCCTCGACTGAGTCGACGGCCCCATCGCTACCGGGAACACATGGAACGCCCGCAGCCATCATGGTGTCACGGGCCACTGACTTGTCGCCCATGCGCTCGATAGCCTCTGCCGACGGACCTACGAATATCAGCCCGGAATCAACTACGGCGCGAGCGAAGCTGGCGTTCTCGGCCAGAAAACCATAGCCGGGATGAATCGCCTGTGCTCCTGTGGTAAGCGCAGCGGCGATGATGTTGGGCATGCTGAGATAGCTCTGTGCCGAGATCGCCGGCCCCACGCATACAGCCTCATCGGCCATGCGCGTGTGAAGGCTGTCCTTGTCGGCCTCGGAGTAGACCGCGACAGACTTGACGCCCATCTCCTTGCAAGCGCGGATGATGCGCAGTGCGACCTCGCCCCTATTGGCGATGAGAATCTTATCGAACATCGCTATGCCTACGCGTTCGGCTCGTAGTAGAACATGACAGTTCCGTACTCGACCGCATCAGCATCGGTCAGACATATCTCGCGAATGACTCCGGCCTCTTCGGCAACGATCTCATTCATGAGCTTCATCGCCTCGAGGATGCACAGCGCGTCACCCTCGTTCATCGAATCGCCCACGGCCACGAACGGATCGGCAGTCGGCGAAGGCGAGCGGTAGAACGTACCCACCATAGGTGCCACTACGGACTTCCACGAAGCAGGACGCGCACCGGAATCGTGAACGGCGACATCCTGGGGGGCTTCCTGGTCAGCGGCGGGCGCTACCGTTGGAGCGTTGGACGGGAGAACCTCGACCCCGGCCGCGCCCCTACGGATGACGATCTTGGCTCCGGCTTCCTCGACGACGACCTCATTGACGTCCGACATCTCGACGATCTTGATGAGCTCCCGGATCTGGTTGATGTCCACGGGGTCTTCCTCCTTGACGTTATCGTACTCTTCGCTCATCAGGAACACGGCCTTCTCGGCGCCCTCCTGGTGAAGTGTGAGGTATTCGCGCGCTTCATTCGGGAAGAGCGCGTACATGAGCACGTCCTCTTCGCTCCGCGCAAGATCCCCGATCTCTTCCTCGACCTCAGCGTATGTTGTTGTCACGAGTGAACCGGGCCGAACATCAGGATCGAGCTGCTCGTCATCGCCAAGAACCTTCTCGACAACGGTACTGTCCATGGGTCCGGGAGCCTTACCGTACAGACCCTTGAGGTATTCCTTCATCTCTTGCGGCACGACCGCCCAGCGCTTGCCGGTGAGCACATTGATGACGGCCTGCGTGCCGACGATCTGCGACATGGGTGTGACCAAAGGCGGATAGCCCACCTCGGCACGCACACGAGGAATCTCAGCGAGCACGTCGGGTAGTCGGTCCTTGGCCTTCTGAAGCTCCAGTTGACTCACGAGGTTGCTCAGCATGCCGCCGGGAACCTGGTGACTGAAGACCTCCATGTGCATGAGGGATGTGACCCCGCGCTTGAGCTTCTTGCGCTTTCTGACACCCTCCCAATACTCGGCGATCTCAAACAGAAGATCGAGGTCGATACCCGTGTCGTATTCGGACTCTTTGAGCGCTGCGACTATCATCTCGACGGCTGGCTGGCTGTTACCGAACGCCAGAGCCACGACCGCAGTGTCGATGATGCTAGCGCCGGCCTCGGCGGCCTTGAGGTAGTTCATGGGAGCCATGCCGCCGATGTAGTGACAATGGACGTGAACTGGGAGTCCGACTTGGTCCACCAGCGCCTTGACCATCTTCTCGGTACGGAATGGCGTGAGCATGCCTGCCATATCCTTGATGCAGATTGTGTCGGCACCAAGCTCTTTCAGCTCCTGGGCGTACTCCAGGTAGCTGTCGAGCGTGTGAACGGGGCTCACGGTGTAGCTGATCGCACCCTCGAAGTGGCCACCGCAATCCTTGATCGAAGCGGCAGCAACCTCGACGTTGCGAATGTCGTTGAGCGCGTCGAACACTCTGAACACGTCGATGCCATTGCGCTTGGAAGCGCGAACGAACCGATCGACGATCTCGTCGCTGTAGTGGTGATAGCCGACCAGGTTCTGGCCACGCAGCAGCATCTGAAGAGGCGTCCGAGGGGCATGCTGTTTGATGGTGCGAAGGCGCTCCCACGGGCTCTCATCAAGGAAGCGAAGTGCCACGTCGAAAGTCGCGCCGCCCCAGACCTCCATCGACCAGTAGCCGACAGAGTCCATCTTGCCGAGAATCGGAATCATGTCTGCCATCTGCATGCGAGTCGCCCACAAGGACTGATGAGCATCGCGCAGTGTCGTATCG
>JAQIBK010000316.1 GCA_027859125.1 Actinomycetota bacterium
TTAGGCTTGAGCGGCGGGTTGTGCCGCCTCTCTTCACTCTATCGCTTGCCCCGTCCGCTCGAAACCTTGGTTCGGCCTGGCTCTCAGACGACTGTCTCTGTTGGTTCGCGGCCCGTGCGCCAATCACCGGAATCACAGCTGATTCCGTAGACCCACGAAAACTCGCGCGTCATGCGACGGCTGAGTCCCGGGGCTAGCCACGTAAGGAGAACCGCGCCGACGCCAAAGACCGACATGGCCGCCAAGGTGCCGTAGTCCTCGGAACGCACAGCATCGATCGCGTAGACGGCGGCCATTCCGACGGACATGAGGCTCAATAGAACCCGTGACCGCACGATGGATTGCCTCAGCGTGTTCAGACGATCACTCGAACTGGTCCCACGTCTGACTTCGCTGTATCCAGTGGCGGCGATGACGCCCATACCCAGAATGCCGAGTAGCAGCAAGGCGAGAAGCGACAACTCTTCGTCCCCCACCCGTTTGCCCCCTCATGAGCTCCGGTCGAACGTGTTTGCGCTTGACCTGCAAACCGAGGCCGTGAGGCCTCGGGTAGAGCTTAGCTCGACCGCCGAGGTCTGTCAGTGTCGAAACGCTGGTTGGGCACGGCCGTTGATGACAACCCGCTCAGCCGATTCGCATGCCGACCATCCGTCTGAGCTTCCCAGCCACTGTCAGACGAGGCTGGCAGGCGCGAGAATCCGTAGACCTGGTGCTGACCGTGTCGATGCAGTTGCCAGAGCCAACGTGTCGATTGCGCTCGGGGTAGTAGACGCAGTACTTGCACCAGACTCTGGTCACGCGATCCCCGTTCCCCTTTGAGTGTCTGCCGGTCCTGCCCAACGTGCTACTTATGAGCGGCGACCCATGCCTCACTGGTTGATTCTACCTGACGCGGTCCGCTCGTGGGCGGTACTGAGTCGCGCACCTGCCACCAAGCCGGAAGGCCTATTTGAGTTCTTTCATGCTGACCCTAGGGTTGAAGTACCTTCTGCGACCTTCAGTGCTGTCACCGTACTGAATGGCATCCTTCGGACAGGTATTGATGCATCTCAGGCACGCCTCGCAGTGTCCGCTCCATCGAGGTCTGTCATCAACAGTGATGTTTCCGAATGGGCAATCCCTTTCGCAAGAGCCACAAGCATTGCAGGAATCACCACTGCTGAATCCTGAGTCGAATCGAGGGAAGTTCCTTTCCCACTGCGCTTGGTAGGACGCCGCGCGCGTAATCAACGAGTACGCCCACGAGTCGCGTTCCCTGGAGCTGCGTCGATCCGAAATGACACTGGCTATTCTGTCGATCTTCCGGTCTGCAGCTGCCAGAACGTCATCGATGGTCGCATCCGTAAGCATCTTCGATTTGATGAGATAGTTGGTCGGCATCTTCACGTAGAAGAGACTGTTGGGCTCAAGGCCCTTGGCCCGCATCAGTTTCACCGTCTGTCCGAGAGCCAGACCATTAGGGAACTCCGCTGTCAGGACCACGGAGAGATACCGGACATCTTCAAGTCGGGCGGCCTCGATGAATCTCACAACCGCATGAGGGAGACTGTAGAAGTAGACGGGAGACACGATGACAATCTCATTGTCGCCGATCGTCGTCTCCCCGGAACCAAGAAACGCGGGGATCGAAGTCACTTCACTCGAAGCAACGTCGTCAGCGATGCGTTTGGCGACATAGAACGAGTTTCCCGTGCCAGAGAAGTAGAAGATTCGCATCCGTGGCCTTCCTGTACTCCCGGTTCACGTCACCCGTGCGAGTAGGTCACGGAGGGCCTTCGGTGTCAGCCTCTCCGGTCCGCCCAACGTGTCTAGGTTTGACCTGCAAGATAAGGCCTTCAGGCCTCGTCTATTCGAGCATAGCTCGAACGGCCTTATCCTGTCTGGTCGGAACCTTTGTTAGCCAGCGCGGATTCAGATACTAAGTGCAACACCCCCGCCCCGGGTGGGTGAGGCAATCTGGGACACTTCAGGTTCCTCCATCCCGCCAAGAACAGGGGAACCGCACATGAAGTATCGCCAGATCACCTCAAGTGAAAGATACGCCATCGCTGCGCTCAAGAAGCAGAAGCTCTCGATTCGTGCGATTGCGGCGCAGATCGGCCGCTCGCCGGCGTAGGTCCCGCCGCAACTCACATTTCAGTCCTGATGAGTGGATCCTCGTCGAACACCTTGTCGCGCTCGACTGGAGTCCCGAGCAGGTGTCCGACTGGCTTTCGCTGCACCGAATCCTGTCGATCAGCCACGAGACGATCTACTTGCGCGTATGGCACGACAAGCGGTGTGGCGGTGACCTGTGGACGCATACGAGGCAGGCAAACAAGCGATGCCGCAAACGCTACCGGAGTCACGACAGCCGAGGAAGACTGCCTGGTGAACGCCATATCTTCGAACGGCCGGCTACCTGCAGATGGGCAAGCTCGCCCGCCACTGTGCGGACGACGCGACTGCTCG
>JAQIBK010000174.1 GCA_027859125.1 Actinomycetota bacterium
AGTCGTTGCAATCGACGGCTAGACCGCCAACGGCTTGGTGCGTTGCTCCGAGAAGTACGAGATCCTCTCGGTCATCGACAGTGAGAAGTCGGGTCTCGATGCCGGTGAGGTGCTCGATGACACGCCGAATGGGATCCCCATCTGTGCCGATCTGGCGGGCGCGATCGCGCTGGCGGGGCATGTTCCCGACTTCTTAATCTTTGGGATGGCACCCTCAAGCGGCATGCTTTCGTACTCGGAGCGTCGTGTGATGCTCGAGGCCATCGGACTCGGGATGAACATCGTCAACGGCCTTCATGAGTTCCTGAACGATGACCCCGAGTTCGCGGCGGCAGCCGAGACGCACAACGTGACGATCCTGGACGTCCGACGCCCGCATGAGAAGAAGAATCTCCGGATGTTCAGCGGTCGCATCGCGCAGGTGACATGTCCGCGCGTCGCGGTGCTTGGCACAGACAGTGCGATCGGCAAGCGCACCACCGCGACGATCCTTGTGAGATCGCTCAACGATCGCGGAATCAAGGCAGTGTTTATCGGCACGGGACAGACCGCCCTTATCCAGGGCGCTCGCTATGGCGTCGCGCTCGACGCCATCCCATGCCAGTTCTGCTCTGGCGAGATCGAAGCTACCGTGGTGGAGGTCTTCCGGGCCGAGCACCCGGATGTGATCATCATCGAAGGCCAGGGCGCGCTGAGTCATCCAGCCTACTTGTCATCGACCTTCATCCTGCGGGGTAGCCAGCCCGATGCATTCATTTTGCAGCATGCCCCGGCGCGTCAATGCCTGAGCGATTTCCCCGACCTGCCGATGCCGACTCCCGCCGCCGAGATCAACCTCATCCAGACATTCGCCGACGCGAAGGTCATCGGTCTCACAATCAATCATGAGCACATGACAGATGCCGAGGTCAGCGCAGCGATCACTCTCTACGAGCTCGAGCTCGGCGTACCGACCACGGACGCCCTCACGCGATCACCCAGCCGGTTGGTCGACATGGTTCTGAGCGCGTTTCCCGGGCTCGAACGATAACTGGTCACGGGCACGGCCTGGCATCCGCGCAATGAGGTTGGAGCTGGGGACCGGGATCACATGCTCTTCAGGTACTCATCCATCGTGCTTTACGTTCCCGACGTCTAGAGCCCTAGATCGAGCTCGCTGAACCTCGACATCACGCTCGCGCCGACAACGCCAGTATCGCCATAGGCGTGGTAACGATCGATGCCCTGCCGGTAGTCACTGGCGAACGTCTGCACTGATCCGGGCACGCTGTCCTGCGCAACGAGCAGCATCACACCGTGCTGTTCGCCGCACGCTACGCCACCCGCCAGTGCGTCCGGGAAGTTGGCACCGGTCGCGACCCCGACGTACCCGCAGTTCGCCCAGTCGATGTCGGTCGCTTCCTGAGCGACCACGGCCGACGTGGCGTAGCGGTCGGCTCCCGCCCACCGGAAGGAGCCCGTCCCCCCGTTTCCAGCGAGCAGGCTGTCGATGGCGGCCTGGGTGCTGGAGCTGACGGCTACCGTCCCTCCGGCGATCGCAGCTGTCTTGAATCCGAGGGACTGGATGGCCTCTGCAGTAGTTGACGGA
Organism: Actinomycetota bacterium; assembly: GCA_027859125.1. Taxonomy (GTDB): domain Bacteria; phylum Actinomycetota; class Coriobacteriia; order Anaerosomatales; family UBA3086; genus UBA3086. The sequence goes on from JAQIBK010000174.1 coordinate 1,589, forward strand.
ACCGCGTTGGGGCGCACGAGGAGGATCGGCATGTTCTGCGCGTAGGAGATGGGTGCCAGCGCGAGCGCGTCGGGGAACGAGTCACCCCGGGCGATGAGCGCACTCGTCGGCAATTGCGTACCGAGCACCATCGCCATCGAATCGGCGACCGCGCGAGATGTGGCGTAGCGGTCCGCACCGGAGATGCGTGATGTGGTGAATCGAGCGTCAAGCCAGTCGTACACGTCGTCGCCCACCGCACTCGGGCCGCCGACGATGATGACGTTGCTCGGGTTCCGGCTCAGAAGCTCGTTCTTGACGGAGTCGGGTATCGAGTCGTGCCTGACCAGAAAGAGCGGGGCTTGGTAGATGCCGGCCAGACCGGCCGCGGACAGCGCGTCCGGGAAGTCCTCGCCGGTCGCGATGATCGCGATGGCGTCGCGGAACGTTGGATGGTCCCGGGCGATCTCGACCGCCGTCGCGTACCTGTCCAGCCCGCCGGAGCGGCTGAGTCCGGGGCTCGTTTCGGCCTCGTAGATGTCGAATCGGCTCGGTGGATCGTTGCGGTCGTCGTACCAGACGAAGTCGCCGCCGGACGCCGCCGGACCGTCCTGCCAGTCGTCCTGCGTGCAGATCTCGTACTCGTTCCCGGTGTCCAGATCGTAGGCGAACATGTCGGGGGTGGATCCGTTGCGCCAGTCGACCCACGTGATGTACTGCTCGCTCACGTGCGGGACGCCGTGAGTCACGGTGGGGGAAGATGTTATCCATGTTTCAACGCCCGTTGAGAGATCTTTCATACGCACGTTGGACGCACCGAGACGAGTGTCGTACCACGCCACGATGTCGCCGCAGATGCTCTGACTGACCTGGGCGCCCGGGTCGTTCGTCACGTTCCACTCGATGCCGCTCGACATGTCGTACGCATAGATCTCCTGGTTACCGTCGCGCATATCCATCCACACCACGATGTCGCCGGAGACCGATGGGTTGAACTGGTCGTGCCCTTCCGTGCAGATGGGGATCTCCACGCCGTAGGTCATGTTGTAGGCATAGATGTCCTCGTTGCCCGATCGTTGGTCTTGCCAGACGATGATGTCGCCCGAGACCTCGGGCTCGAGCTGTTTTTGAGCCTCGTTGGTGATCCGTGTCTCCACGCCGGTGACGAGATCCTTCGCGTAGATGTCCCACTGAGCGCCGTTTCGATAGTCGGACCACACGACCAGATCGCCGTCGATGTGCACGGTCTGCTTGGAGGACGGCGACGTTGTATGGCGGGTCTCGTTCCCGGTGACCAGATCCTCGACATAGACTTCCGGGTAGGACGCGTTGTCTCTGTAGTCGAGCCAGACGACCTTGTCGCCGGAGATATCGGGAGTGAGTTGGGTCACGTTCTCATCGGTCAGCCGCCGTTCGGTGCCAAGGAGCGCGATACCATGCGCCGAGGAGGCAAAGAGTCCGGCCCCCACTCCGACGACGAGCACGATCCCGAGTACGAGCCTTGTCCGCCGCATGGCAGCCGCCTTTCCCCTTGTGCGCGTGTGAGTTGCACTCGCAGTCTCCACGTCGCCGGCACGATGAAGACGACCGCGTTCATAAGCAGAATACCCAATTCGAGCAGGATGCCGCCGATGTGGCCTCCCGCGCTCCCATGCGGTGCCGTTCTTCTCGAAGCGCTACAATCGAGAAAACACTCCGGGGGGAGACATTCATGGGTGACACGCCGAACGCCAGCGGTTCCAGTTCGAATTCAGGCGCCAAACACACGCCTGAGGGGCGCAGCCCTAGCTGTAGTTCCCATGGACGTTGTTGTCAGTTGGCCCACGAGATCGGCGGCTGACCGTCAATGCCTCCATGTGGACGTTCTTGATTGTAGTATGTGAGTACGCGCCTCGTCTCGATCCCGGCGCATTCGAAGAATTCCAGGGCTCTTCTGACGAACCCCACTGTTGTTTCGGCACGCTCGTCTGCACCGATCTCCGCATACGCCAGACGTGAGTGGTCGTCGATCGCGATATCTTCAGTCGCCAAGACAGCCAGTGCGGACCGCGCTTGTAGCGGAGTCGGGCCTTGAGGATGCGTCGACAGCGAGACGCATCGCCCACCGACCAGCCTGATTCGATGCGCTGCACCAGAAGCAACCTACCGTGAATGGTCAGTCGCGCGTTAGGATGCGACATGAGGACCCCTCCTGTTCAGTTGTGGCTTTGACACCAACAACCGTTCAGGACGGGGTCCTCAACTGTCAAAAACCTATGTGGGAACTACACCTAGCCGTCGCAGCTGTCTCACCACTGGGTTGGGGCGGTCGTCGGCGTCCTCGCCACCGCACTCTTCTACGCTGGAGGCATCGACGTCCTTACGGGCGCCAATGAAGGCAACCTCTCCAGTGACATCGAAAAGATTGCACCACCCGAGCCGGCTACAACACCCGCCGAGATCCTTCCTGCGGCAGTCTTTGTGTCCGCCGAAGACCACCACGAGATCACTCAGGTGCTGCTCGAAATCTATGGGGACGCGAAGTTCGCGTTCGCCTACGAGGCGGGGCCTTCTCGGCTGGCGGTGTTCACGGGACTTGCTGCCGCTGAGTACGACAACCTTGTCTTGGCCGCTGAGAACCGGACGCAGGAGGTTGCGCCCGTCGAGCTTGAGGGCGTGGGTGATGAGGCGGTCCTGTTCAGCGGGAAGGTCATCTTCAAGACGGACGAAGACTGCGGCGTGATCTCAGGCATCCCACGCGTGGATGCAGACGGCGAGGAGTTCATGACGCTCACCCCCGACGAGCTGGAGAGTCTGGCGCGCATAGCGGCGCCGCGAATGTAGGAGTCGCGAGCGTCTAGAGTCCTTGATCGAGTTCGTTGAACCTCGACATCACGTCCGTGCTGACCACGCCAATGTGGACATAGGCGTGGCAAATGATCGATGCCTTGCCAGCATGAGGTCGGTTGACGCACTAGCCGAGAAGACGTCTCCACGCGACCTTTGCGTTGAGCACCAGCCACTGCCTCAGGTTAGGGAGTGTGTAAACCGTCCCGAAAGTCTCAATGCGCTTGGGCTCGAAGCTCTCTAGTCCCATGAGGTCCGCCGCCTCGCGCATCATATCGAGGCTTTCGTTGAACATCCGGCGCCTCACCTCAGACAGTGTGTCGCGGCGGGAGATTTGGAGCGATCGTTCCACGACCGGCGTTCCCGCATCCAGTCCGGGCGCGAGTACCTGCACGGTCATTCCCATCTCCGACTCGCCGTTGTACATCTCCCACAAGGCGGGCGGCATCCCTCTGTAGAGGCGCATGTCGCCGTGGTGGTAGGAGAGCACCCCTTTGGGGGCAGCCGATAGCATGGGTTCCTTCACGATGTTGTATCCGCCGATAAGGGCCATGGCGTCGGGAGCGAACTGCCGCACTTTGGGTATCACCTGGTCGGAGTAGGGGGCATCAGTCATCTCGACACGGATGCCGTTTGATGCCATGAAGGCGAGGGTGTCGGCGGCGTTCTCCTTTTTGCCGAACTTGGCCTGCCACGCCATGACGAGCACATACCCGCCCCGTCCGCGCTTGAGGTTCTTTTTGATCTTAGCTGTGAAGGGTTCGGCCGGTCGGCCATCGATCAAGCAGCCCACAATCTGGTGGTCGCTCGCGAGTAGAGTCCTAATGACGTCCTGCTCCCATGTGCCGACGGATTGTCCGCAGAGCAGAAGTATCCTCATGAGAGGACTCCCTCTACCGTCGCTTTGGATTCGACTCCGTGGATGACCTGATCCTCGGGCACGAACCCGTAGGGCTGTTCGATCATGAGGTTCTTGAGCCAGGAGTACAGGCCGGACGCCTTCACGATCGTTTCGTTGACGCCACCCGTGTCGTTCAAGCATATCCGTTTCAGCCTGAAGGGATCGGTGCCGAGGTCGTTGAAGCCCAGGTCGACGGTGATAGCACACTCGTATCCGGCTTCTCGAGCGAGTTGGATGTCCCGGTCGGAGTAGTCACCGTTCGGATATGACAAAGCCCGGATGTTCAGCCCGAGACCGTCCTCCAGCTCCTTCTTTGCGCCCTCGATCTCGTCTTGCGCGCGAGCGTCGTCGCAGCGGGGTAGCATGGGATGGAAGCGCGTGTGGGATTCGAAGTCCACAGAAGACTCCATGGAGGCGATATCCTCTCGCGTGAGCGTGGTGGTCTCATCGCTCTCGGTCATCTCAGAGAAGTCCAAGTCCGCTAGCCGGGCAACACGCTCGGCGTCAGGCAGCAGTTTTAGCGCCTCCAAGTCGGCTCCCTGGACGGGATCAACGCACCAGATCCTGCGGCCTGTGCCCACGACGGCGCTACAAAGGAAGATAGTCGGCACCACGCCGTGCGCTCTGAATACCTGTGTGAGATCTGCGTTCCGAGCTCTTCCATCATCGAGCGTGACGATGAGCGCTCGATCCGGCAGCTTGCTTGCGTCACCCGCACTCCTCGCGTCCAAGTACTCGTCGAGTGATATGAACGAGTAGCGGGTGCTGAGTGCAGCAAGATGCCTGTCAAGGAGACTGGGCTCGATGTCGTGATACAAGACGATTGTCACGCGTTTGCGCTGGAGCGTCGAGCGGACTAGCCATGGGATACCTGTCGCGCGAGCGAGCGAGAAGATCGACTCCTTCATGTATGGTGGCGCTCCTAATCGGTCGCGGGGATTTCCGCGTGATTATATCGCAGTTTGAGCGAGGGTCTGGCGGGCCTTCCCCTTCTAGCGTGTTCTACTGGATCTCGGCTGCTGCCGCGTTCATGACCGCGTCGGTGACCACGCCCGTGCCGCCGAACACTCGAATCTCAAGAATGCCGCCGGAGTAGTCCGAAAGGAAGCTGCCTGCTTCGGCGGACAAGGATGTCCCTGATGTGAGAAGAAGCACTCCACCGGTAGAGCCGCATACCGCACCTCCGCCCAGCGCATCGGGGAAGTTGAGCCCCGTAGCCAGGCCGACGAAGGCGGACGTTCCCCATCCGGCGGCGATGCCGTTCCGGGCGACTGTGGCAGCAGTCTCGTAGCGACTCGCTCCCCACCAGCGCTCAGAGTCTGAACCGCCCATACCCACGAGAATCTCGTCGATGCTGTCTTTGACGCCGTTGCTCACGGCGCTTTCGCCACCGGCGATCACGGCTGTATCGATGTTCAGATTGGTCAGCGCCAACTGAGTGTTGCCAGGCAAAGAGTT
>JAQIBK010000156.1 GCA_027859125.1 Actinomycetota bacterium
CTCGACAAGACCATCGGTGCTGGCGAGGATCCGATTCTGGCCCTGGGCGAGTCCGTGAGCTTCGATCTCACAGTGACGAATTCCGGCGATACCACTCTCACCGTCGTGCCTGTCAGAGACACGTTCGACAACTTGAACCTTGCGTATGCCTCGGCTTCTCCGGTTCCCAGCGCAGTCGCGTCCAGTTCAATCACCTGGTCGGACATCACGCTTGAGTTCGGCGACTTGGCTCCCGGTCAGAGCGAGACGATCGTTGTCGAGTTCACGGTGATCGACACAGGCAACGATGTGACCAACATGGTCAGCACCGATGCAACATCGGTCATCGACATCTTCACCGACCCGGCACCCGCTGACGTCGCCACCGACACCATCGACACCTACGATCCGGCCGACTTCCGCTTCAACAAGACGGCCGACCCCGCAGCGGGAACCATCGTGCTGCCCGGCGATCTCATCACGTACTCGATCGCATTCGAGAACAGCAGCACGGTCGACTTCCCGCAGACCATCATCACCGATGAACTGACCGACGCGATGATCTACGTCCCCGGCTCGATGATGCTCACTCGCAACAACCTCACCAACGGGCTGACCGACTCCGCCGACACGGATGCCGGCGAGTACGACTTCTCGGATCCAGGGGCGATCGCCGTCGATCTCGGCACGCTCTCCGCCGGTGAGACGGGCACGGTCACGTTCGAGATCCAGGTCGCACCCGAGGAGCTCTCCCGCCGAGGCGTACGCAACTTCACCGTCATCACCACAGACGATGATGATCTGGCCGCCAGTGGCCCGGTGGACCACCCGGTCGACCCGTTCGACATCATCAAGACTGGCGAGGACATCAACGGCGGACTGCTCGAACCCGGCGATGAGATCCTCTGGACGATCACCGTCACGAACACCGGGCTCACGCCCACCACCCACGTCGTGATCGAGGACGCGGTGCCGTCCTCGACCCTGTACAAGGCGAGCTCGATCACAGGGACCGGTGCCGATGCGAGCGCAGCTCCCGACCTCATCTGGAACATCGGTACCATGGATGTCGATGAGGTCACCGTTGTGACGTTCATCTCCTCGGTCATAGAGGGGCTCCCGCGCGGCACGGTCATTCGCAACCAGGCGCTCGTATTCTCCGACCAGAGCCTCGTGAAGTACTCGGACGCGCCCGACACTTCCATCGTGGGCGATCCGACCTTGCTCCAGACCGGCTTCAACGACTGGCTCTGGCTCGCGTTCGCACTGCTGGCGCTGTTCGGCGGTGCCGCGTTGGTGACGTATGACAGACGTCGTCGACGCGCCGCGTAACAGAAAGAGCGGGCTACGCGCCCGCTGGGCATTGCTGCTGGGCGCCGTCCTGATCCTCACGGGGATCGGGACGGTCACCTATCAGGTGTGGCCCGAGATCTCCTATGAGATCGGGCTCACCCGGAGCGAGTATCCATACCCGTGCGTGTTCGCCGACCTTGCAGGCGAGAAGCCCCGCACCACCACGCTCCCCCTCGGTTCGCGCCTCGTGATCCCTGAGATCGGTGTCGATGCCCAAGTGCTGGGCGGCAACTACGACGAGGCACTCCGCTTGGGCGTGTATCACCATACCGAGACCGCCGAGCCAGGTTCCGGGGAGAACATCGCGATCGCCGGCCACCGGGTTCGCAGGGCGTTCACCCTCCTGCACCGGCTGAGCCCCGGGGACCCTGTCGTGCTCTACTGGGACGGGGTCGAACACGACTACCGGGTGACCCGGACTATCACCGTAGGACCCGATGACACCTCGATCCTGGAACCGACGGGCCAAGAGCAGCTCACGCTGTACACCTGCACGCCCCGATTCCTGGGCGATGAGCGCACCGTGGTGGTTGCCGAGCCGGTCGAGCCGTAGTCGAACCGCGCCACCCGTGGTCCCCAGTCCGATGGACCGTCCCTTATGGCACAGGGATTGCACACGTATGTGCAGTTGCCCCCTGACGAAATCGGACCATGACGGCCACTGCTCACACACAGCGCGCATTCCTACTCGGTCTGGTACTGCTGCTGATGCTTGCAGCCAACCCAGTCTGTGCGCTCGCTGCGCCAGCATCGTCAATGGGCATGACGGACACATCGCCCCATGGATGCAACTCCTCTTCTGACACGCAGTCCGCCTGCCCGAACCCCTCTGAGATGCATCCACGCGCGATCACGGTGCACCACGTCCCGATGATCGAGCCCACCAGCATCCCCTTCATCACTCCTCCGGTGCACCTCCGCCCTGTCTCACTCATGACAGAATCGATCGGTGATTCATCGATCGGTGATCTGGTCCCTCTTCGGATCTGACGCTTCTCGCTCAGTAGGACGCGAGATATGCACCCAACAGATCCGGAGGTTCACCAACCATGTCAAAGAACAAGAAGCGTTCGAACTCGAACGGTCATAAGAAGCAGGCCCCACAAAGCAAGCAGGCCGCAAAAACTCAGAGCAGCTCGAAGCGCATATGGATCATTGGTGGTGTGATCGCCGTCGTGCTCGGGGCGATACTCATCGCTTCTGGCGCGGGCTCCGGGGGCGACACAGCCGGCTCGTCGGCTCCTGAAGATGAGTATGTGGGCCGTCTCCTGCCGGAGGGGTACGAGACTCCTCAAGTGGCCGATCTGACCCTGTACTCCAGCGCCATCTCAATGACAGACGTCACCGCGACTCAGGACACGGACGGGTTCTCGATTCCTCTCGACTCAGTCGTCACGAACAAACTCGTGCGCTTCGACTACCAGAGGCAGGACGGAGAGATTCTGCCGATGCTCGCCTACGTGAGGCCGTCCGGTGGACTCTTCGTGGGAGTCAGCTACTGTCCCCCCTGCGAGGGAGAGGGCCAGCGCATCGAAAGTGATGGCACACTGACCTGCGAGTCGTGCGGCACCAAGCGAAATCTCGAGAACAACGCCGGCATCAGCGGTGCGTGCAGGCTGTACCCGCTGGACGAGGTCCCCAGCACGGTGTCCGGTGACCGCATCACCGTAGACGGCTCCATTCTCGATGCATGGACCGTACAGCCTCTGGATCGACCCGTCGGCTAGGATTCGGATCCCCTGTCACGTACGTGTGAACATACGAGACACTACACACAGAAGCCCCGGTCTCCTTTTCGGTGACCGGGGCTTCTCACTGCCTGCACATCGCCGTCAACGGATGGGTACGTACAGTTCAACGCCATCAGAGAAGCGCGTCGGTGTGCGGCATCGACACGGCGGAGCCGACGCACGGCGACAGAGGGGCTCACATGCTCAAGGAGTTCAGGGAGTTCATTGCCAAGGGCAACGCGATCGATCTCGCGGTCGGCGTCGTCATCGGTGTAGCGTTCGGCGCGATCGTGACGTCGCTCGTGAATGACGTCCTGATGCCTCCTATTGGCCTGCTGCTGGGCGACACCGACTTCGCCAATCTGTTCGCCGTGCTCAAAGAGGGAGCATCTGCCGGCCCGTATACGACATTGGTCGCCGCTCAAGATGCTGGCGCCGTCACGCTCAACTACGGACTGTTCATCAACGCTATCATCATGTTCCTGATCATCGCGCTCGTGATCTTTCTGGTCGTCAAGGGCGTCAACCGTATGAAGCGCGACGACGAGGAAGCCGCACCTGATATGAAGGACTGTCCGTTCTGTGGGACCTCGATCCTTGAGTCCGCAACACGCTGCCCCGCCTGCACCTCCGAGCTCTCGGCCTAGTGCCACCTGCGAAAGGAACCCCCACACGTGAGCCTTCCCTACTCGCCTGAAGGCAGGACCGCGCCACTCTCTCATCGGCTCAGAAAGATCTGGGTCCCGGCGCTGTATCAAGATGGTCGAAAGAGTCGCGGCTACTTCGAGGGCTGGTACTTCAAGTTCGTCGACGCCGCAACGAACCATCCCATCGCAGTCATTCCCGGAGTGGCGCTGGATCCGACGGACGCGACCTCTCACAGCTTCGTGCAGCTCATCCGCTCCGGCGGTCGCACGTCGTACTGGGAGTACGCCGCCGACGAGTTCTGCTTTGCGACCGATCGCTTCGAGATCGAGGTGGGTAACAACTCCTTCTCGTCGGCTGGGCTGTCGCTGGACCTCGACGGCGACGCGGGACACGTGAACGGCGAGGTCACCTTTACGGAGTGGAGTCCTTGGCCCGTGCGGGCATTCTCGCCAGGGATCATGGGGTGGTACCGCTTCGTGCCATTCATGGAGACCTACCATGGCGTGCTGAGCATGGATCACGGGGTCTCAGGATCGCTGTCGGTGGACGGCGCGGTGCTCGACTACGAGGGTGGGCGCGGATACGTGGAGAAGGACTGGGGGCGCTCGTTCCCCAGCGCATGGGTGTGGGCGCAGTCGAATCACTTCGAGACCCTTGGCACGTCCATCTCCGTCTCAGTGGCCCGTATTCCGTGGATGGGCAGCTCATTCGTGGGCTACATCGTCGGCCTTCTGCACGAGGGCACTCTGCACCGCTTCACCACCTACAACGGCGCGCGAGTCCGGAAGTTCTCGCTTCATGACGGGCGCTCGGCCATGACCCTCACTCGCGGTGATCTCACGCTCGACCTGATCATTGAGGGAACGCAGCCGGGAAAGCTGCGCTCCCCTGTTCTGGGCGAGATGGACGGCGTGACATGGGAGAGCCTCGATGCGACCGTGAGCACGACCCTGCGGCGAGGTGGGAACGTCCTGTTCCAGGGCATCGGTTCGCATGCAGGGGCCGAGTTCATGGACACGGACGGCGAATTGGAGGCCGGTCTCTCGTAGGGCGCCGCAGGGCTACTCCGCCGCGACGATAACGCTGTCCGCCGTGAAGACTCCGTCGCTCGCCGGACGGGTGGCGAGCGTCACGTGTGCGCCATCAACCAACGAGTCGGCCGCACTCGTGCCCTCTTGAGCGAACATGGTGGTATCTGAGTAGTACACCGTCATCGAGCCACCATCGTCATCCAACTCGACGGTGATATTGTCGGTGCCCACATCGATGATGGTGCCGACCGTGGCTCCTAATCCGCGCATCCCGCCCGCCGCTCCGGCCGGGCCGCCAGTGCCGCCTCCGGGGAAGCCGCCGCTCTCCTCGATGAACGCCTGACGCTCTTCCTGCGTCATGTTCGCCATCGCCTCGCGGTCGAACCCTGCCGGCGCGCCGGGCATAGCGGCCGTGTCAGCGTTCCCCGAGTCACGGTCCGCCCAGAGCGTCCCGCCAAAAAACCCGCCCACGAGTGCGACGACCACGAGCCCTGCGCATAGAATCTTGTTCATCACTGTTCCTCCTGTGTCATGCCGAGGAGCGATCTCATCGGCGAGTCATCGACCGTTTCGCGGTCGCCTACTGATATCTGAGCGCTTCCATGGGGCTGAGCGCGGCCGCCCGTCGCGCGGGGTAGTAGCCGAACACGACGCCGATGCCGGCGCACACACCGACTGCGAGAAGCACGGAGTTGAGCGACACGACCGCCGTCATGCCCAGAAGCGGAGCTGCGATCGTCGCGAGTCCATATCCGATTGCCACGCCCACAGCTCCGCCGATCAGGGTCAGCGCCACTGACTCGGCCAGGAACTGGTTGGTCACGTCGGATTCCGTGGCACCGATCGCCTTGCGCAGTCCGATCTCGCGCGTGCGCTCCGTGACGGTGGTGAGCATCATGTTCATGATGCCGATGCCGCCCACGAACAACGAGATGGACGCGATGGCGGCGAGCAGCATGGTGAACGTGCCCGTGACCGTCGACATTGTGGACAAAACATCGGACATGCTCGTGATGCGGAAATCGGCCAGCGTGGAGTCCGAGATGCCGTGCCGCATGAGCAGCAGTGACTCGATGTCGGCCTGCACGGTCTCCATGACATCTTCGTTCTCGCACTGCACGTTGATGCTGCTCACGGTGTCGCCGCCAGAGAAGTAACGTTGCAGCGTGGTGAGCGGCACATACACGGCACTGTCGGAGTTGGACATCATGGACGAGCCCTTCTCAACCAGCACGCCCACGACCGCGAGCCTGACAGACCCTGCGCGTATGGTCTGGCCGACGGGGTCAACACCCTCGCCAAGGAGCTCCTCGGCCACGGTGGAGCCTATGACGGCCACTTGCCGCGCTGCGGTGTCGTCCCGCGTGGTCAGGAAAGAGCCCGACGCGATCTCAAGCGCCCGCACGTCCATGTACGCCTCGGTGACGCCTGTGATGCTGGCGTTCATGTTGGCGGACTCGTACACGAGCTGCTTGGAAGCCGAAGCCTCCGGCGCGACTGCCACAACACCGGGTATCTCATCGGCGATCGCTTGGGCGTCCTCGAGCTTGAGCGTCTGTACGGCACCCGGCGCCATGCGGAAGCCGCCGCCGCTTCCCGGTGATGACGGAGAGATCATGAGCAGGTTCGAGCCCATGCCCTCGATGCTCCCCTC
>JAQIBK010000015.1 GCA_027859125.1 Actinomycetota bacterium
GATACAGCGCCTCACCAAAGAGGAGGGTGTCAATCTGGCCGGAGTCATGCGGATCATCGAGCTCGAGATCGAGAAGGAGCGTGTCGAGGCCGAGCTCACGGCGACGCGTTCGGAGCTGACTCGCACGGAGTGCCAGTTGGCCGATGAGATCCAGAAGATGCGTGAGTCGCGCGGTGGAAGCTTGGTGCATGTGCCCGGCGGACGAATGATCCGTCGATATGAGAGGTAGTGGTACTCGTGGCTGATCGCAGGAACGCGGCGGTACGTTGGCTCTAAGGCGTGTTCAACAAGGAGATCAAGGGCGGGCCCGGCTGACAGGCCGTCGCCTGGGTGTGGTCACGCCTATTCAAGAATCATGCTGCCCCTGCTTGAAGCACGAAACGGTAGCGTCCGGTCGGACGAGGATGAGTACGATGGATGAGGTCTTGTTCCGGTGTTCTTCGGCGGCCTGCCCGAGCGTTTGATGGGCGGCCTCAAGCAGTGGGGTGGGCTCGAGATATGGATGAAAGAGTTCTGGTCGCGGGGCTGGCGGATTGGTGGGGGCTGGCTCGCATTGCGCGACCCCTTGCGCTTGCTGGCTGCGAAGTCACGACGTTCGCTCCAGCAGGCCAGCTGCTCACCGCCTCGGGTCACGCCGCCCGCCATATCATCGCGCCGTCGGATCCTGTGGTCTTTGCCCGCGAACTCGAGTCTTTGCTGAGTGCGAATGAATACGCACTCGTTGTACTAGGCGATGAGCCGGTGTTGTATGCGGCGATGGCGCAACCTCCCGGCTCCGTGTTGCGCCGAGCGCTGCCCATAGACGCTCAGCACCACGACGTGGTCGGAAGGAAGGACGCTTTCCTCGCCCTCATGGAGCAGCACGGCGTTCCAGTGCCTCGTTCTGCGTACGTCGAGGAGTTGTCTTGCGTTGGAGAGGCAGCAGAGTCTCTAGGTGGTCGCGTGTTCGTCAAGCGGTGCAGTGGTTGGGGCGGGATCGGCGTAAGAGGTGCCGAGAGCTCAGCGCAGGCGATCGAACACGCACGCGAGCTTGGGATGCCTGTCGTAATCGAAGAGACCCTCGAAGGCAGAGTCGGCTTCGCATGCGCACTCTGGGATCATGGCCGAATGCTGGGAGCTTTCACCTCGTACAAGGCGACGACTTTTCCGGGTCCGCTCGGTGGCTCGGCCATGATGCAGATCGTTGAGATACTGGGACTTTATGAGGATATGGCTCGAATAGGGGAGATCTTGGGATTCCACGGATTCGGAGGCATCGACTTCATGGAGATGCCGGACGGAACCGCGCGCGCGTTGGAACTACAGGCCCGACCGACGTCGCAGGTGCATGCGGGAGTTCGGGTAGAAGTGGACTTCGCGGCTCTCGTGCGATCAATGCTCGACGGCGCGACGCAGGACGATTCTGAGCGTGTCTATCCGGTTGTGCCGCCAGCAGGGATTCATGGTCGCCGGTTCCCGATGTTTCCTACAGAGTTGCTTCGCAGTGCTCATGATCGTGACATCAAGGGGTTGGTCTCGGCTCTGCTCTCGCCCAGACTCTGGCGCGATGTTCCCTGGCACGATCCGTCCATGCTCGTTCACTATCCGGGGGCACTGACTCGCAAGCTGAGAACGCGCAAAGAGCGTCGTTCTCGTGGGCAACAGCCGTCCCCTATCGATCGCTAGTTCGATCGACGAGCGTGTGGACCGCAGTGCCACGGGGAATCGCTCACGGCAACGTCCGGTCTGAGAAATCGGAGGAAGACGATGAGACTCGACAAACTCACGATCAAAGCCCAGGAGGCACTCGAGGCCGCGCACGGAAACGCGGACGACGCCTCATCCCAGGTCATCGAGCCGGAGCACCTGCTCAAGGCGCTGATCGATCAGGCTGAGGGCATCGTGCGACCGATCCTGCAGAAGATCGGCGCTGATCCTGACGCGCTCGACGCAGAGCTTTCCTCGGCAATTCAGGGGATGCCCAAGGTCAACGGTAGTGCACAGATGCAGGTGGGCGTCGGTCCGCGGCTCAATACTGTGCTCGGCGGAGCATTCAAGCACGCCGAGAAGCTCAAGGATGCGTACGTCTCCACGGAGCATCTGCTGGTCGCCACCGCTGACGATTCCGGCGAGGCGGGCAGGCTGCTCGCTGGAGCGGGGGTCACCGTCGCGCGCGTGCTCGAGGCTCTCGCTGAGCTTCGCTCGGGCGCCAAGGTGACCGACCAGAACCCCGAGGCGCAGTTCCAGGCCCTCGAGCGGTTCAGCCGCAACCTCACTCAGATGGCGCGCGACGGCAAGCTCGATCCGGTGATCGGGCGCAACGACGAGATCCGCCGCGTGATCCAAGTGCTTTCGCGTCGCACGAAGAACAACCCGGTGCTGATCGGCGAGCCCGGCACGGGTAAGACGGCGATCGTGGAGGGGCTGGCCCAGCGCATCGTGGACGGTGACGTACCCAGTTCGCTCAAGGACAAGGAGCTCGTGTCGCTGGACCTGGGCTCCATGATCGCCGGGGCCAAGTACCGCGGCGAGTTCGAGGACCGGCTCAAAGCCGTCCTTCGCGAGGTTGAGCAGGCCGAGGGACAGCTCGTGCTGTTCATCGACGAGCTGCACACGCTCGTGGGTGCCGGCGCCGCCGAGGGCGCCATGGACGCGAGCAACATGCTCAAGCCCGCGCTGTCTCGCGGAGAGCTTCATGCGATCGGCGCAACCACGCTCGACGAGTATCGCGAGCATATCGAGAAGGACGCCGCTCTCGAGAGGCGGTTCCAGCCGGTGTTCGTCGGCGAGCCGACGCCTGAGGATACGATCGCGATACTTCGCGGGCTCAAGGAGAAGTACGAGGTGCACCATGGGGTGCGCATCACCGACGGCGCGATCGTGGCTGCGGCCACTCTGTCCGACCGCTACATCGCCGATCGCTTCCTGCCTGATAAGGCGATCGATCTGATCGATGAGGCGGCGTCGCGTCTTCGCATCGAGATCGACTCGATGCCGACCGAGATCGACGTGATCGACCGTCAGCTGCGTCAGCTCCAGATCGAGGAGGCTGCACTGGTCAAAGAGACCGATGAGGCCAGCATGGAGCGTTTGGAGGCGCTGCGCGCGGAGATGGCCGACGTGTCCGAGAAGCTGTCGGGCCTCAAGGCGAGGTGGCAGTCGGAGAAGGACGTCATATCCGGCGTTCAGCGCTACAACGCGGCGCTCGACGAGGCGCGAGCCGACGAGGAGCGCGCGGAACGCGCGGGCGATCTGGAGCTTGCCGCTGAAATCCGCTACGGGCGCATACCCGAACTCGAGTCCCAGCTGGTGATGGCCGCCGATGAGCTCAAGAAGCTGCAGTCCGGCGATGCCATGCTCAAAGAGGAGGTCACCGACGAGGAGATCGCTGAGGTGGTCTCAGTGTGGACCGGCGTGCCGGTGAGTCGCTTGGTCGAAGGTGAGCTGGCCAAGCTCGCGAATCTGGAGGAACTGCTGCACAAGCGCGTCGTGGGGCAGGACGAGGCCGTGGTCGTGGTCTCATCGGCGATAAGGCGGAGCCGAGCGGGACTGTCGGATCCGGACCGACCGATCGGATCGTTCATCTTCATGGGGCCGACCGGTGTGGGCAAGACCGAGCTGGCCCGGGCGCTCGCCGAGTACCTTTTCGACGACGAGCGCAACATGGTGCGCATCGATATGAGCGAGTACATGGAAAAGTTCAGCGTACAACGGCTGATCGGAGCCCCTCCCGGCTACGTGGGCTACGAGGAGGGCGGTCAGCTGACCGAGGCGGTGCGGCGCAGGCCCTACAGCGTGTTGCTGCTCGATGAGATCGAGAAGGCGCACCCGGACGTGTTCGGCGTGCTGCTGCAGGTGCTCGACGACGGTCGTCTGACTGACGGACAGGGCCGCACAGTGAGCTTCCGCAACACCATTGTGATCATGACGAGCAACGTGGGCTCACAGTTCATTCAGGACTTCGCTGCCAGCGGCGACGAGGCGAACATGAAGCTCATGATCGAGGAGGCCATGAGGGCGACGTTCCGGCCCGAGTTCCTGAACCGCATCGACGACCTCGTGGTGTTCCACTCGCTGTCGCTGGAGCAGATCGGTACCATAGTCGAGCTGCAGCTCGCGATCGTGCGGGCGCGTCTTGCTGAGCGCAAGATCGACCTCGTGGTAACGCCGGCAGCTGTGGAGCGCGTAGCCATGGAGGGCTTCGACCCGGTGTATGGAGCACGTCCGCTCAAGCGTGTGATCCAGCGTGAGATCGTGGACCGCGTGGCCAAAGCCCTCATAGAGGGCGGCGTGCTCGAGGGCGATACCGTCACGGTTGATGTGGTGAGCGACGAGCTGGCGCTCGCGTGACAGCGAGAAGACTCTTCGCTCCGCCTAACCCGTCGTCTCGGATTTCTCCGGCCTTGTTCTGAGAAGCACTCGCCATGCGATGGGAACCGCAGCGCTTGCGAACATGCCCGCGACCAGACCCGGTGACCAGACCGCTGCGCGCTCTATCAGCACACCGGCGATTATCGGCGCGGGAATGCGCGTGAAGCTCTGGATCGACATCTGCAGTCCCATGATGCCGCCGACTTCATCACGCCCCACGCTCTTGGACAGCGCGCTCGTCAGGATCGTGTTGCTCACGGCCAGACCAACGGAGAGCGCCGGCATCAGGAGCACGAGCAGGGGCACGGAGGGCACGAACCCCCATACGGCGAGCGCGCGGTGAGGCTGAGTGCTGCGATCGCCCAGAGGGCGAAGCCGGTCTCGAAGATGCCGTAAGCCATGCCGGTCGAGAACTTGATCCACAGCAGGGGCCCCACGCGAGGATGCGCGAACGTCGCTCGGAGCGCTGCGAAATCGATACCGCCTCGCCGCTTCGTTGCGAGTCGTGCCTTGTCCTCGGCGGTCAGCGACTCGGGCAGGAATACGGTCACGAGGATGAGGTTGATCGCTGCGAGAATCGCGCCGGCCCACGCCGGAGCTGCGTAGCTGATGTCGGAGAGCAGTCCGCCACTGATCGGTCCCAGGATGAACCCGAGCCCGAACGCCGCACCTATCATGCCGAGCGCCCTGCCGCGGGACTTCTCGTCGGTCACGTCGGCGATGTACGCCTGCGCGACGCTGATGTTGCCGCCCGTGACGCCGTCTATGAAGCGGCTCACGAACAGGATCGGCAGTACGCGCGCGACGGCGAGGACCACGAAGCCCACGCAGGTACCGGCAATGCTCGCTAGCAGCACGGGCTTGCGTCCGAATCGGTCGGAGAGTCGACCCAGAAGAGGCGCGCCTAAGAACTGCGCGAACGGGTAGACCGCGGTGAGCAGACCGATCATCGCCGCTGATGCCCCGAGGTCGTCGGCGAGATAGGGGAGCAGGGGCAGAACGATGCTGAACGACAGCATGTCCACGAGCACGATCGCGAAGATGATCGCGAGGCGACGTTTGTCCACAGCGCTCCCTTTTTGCCGACGAAACCATCCCAAGGGGAGCATAGACGCCTTTGCCGCGTAAGCATCACCAGTGGGGAGAACGACGCAAGCCCCGACGAATGCCGGGGCCTGCGATGAGTTCACATGTGTACGCTCGTGAGCGCTAGATGGCGGGATCGACCATCTGTGTGAGGGTGGAGTACGGGTTCACCGCTCCGCCACCACCGGGATGGATCTCGAAGTGCAGGTGCGGCGTTCCAGCGTTGCCGGTGCTTCCGACCGTGCCGATCACTTGACCTTGTTCGACACATCCTCCGGTCACCACATAGTCTCGCATGTGGGCGTAGTAGTACTTGGTGCCATCGTCGGCTGTCAGCCAGATCGTCTTGCCGCCGAGACCGTTGTGCCTGGTGACGACGGTGCCGTCCTTCACGGCCACGAGCGGTGTGCCCGAGAAGGACATGATGTCGGCACCCTTGTGGCTACGTCCGCCACTGCGGGAGAATCCCCAGGAGTTGACGTAGGAGTTGTCGCCGGCCACAGGGAACACGCCAAATGTGTCAGTGACGCGCTCGATCTCAGCAAGGCGAGCTTCCTCAAGTGCGATCTCCGCCCGCTCGGCGGTCTTGACCGCTATCTCGGCATCGAGTTCTTGGAGATGGCGCTCGAAGGCTTGGTATCGGATGCGGGCAGTGCGCTCGTCCTCTATCTGTGCGGGCAGGTCCTCTAGGAGAGATGAGCGTTCGTCGAGCATGTCGTCGAGCGTTGCCTGACGTCGGCCGATGGTCGCAACTGCGTCCAATAGAGAAGTGGGCAGGGAGCCGTCGGAAGAGATGAAGGATGTGACTGCCGAGAGAGGATCAGGGATATCGCCTTCAAGACTCTCGATGCGGGTGGCCAGGCCGGAGATTCGATACTCCAGTGCCGTTCGCGAATGTATGGCGTGGTAGTGAGTGCGGGAGGCTTCGAGCATCTGGGCGCCTATGTAGTCCGCTTCGGATTGGAGGGGATCTGGCGCGGCCGAGGCCAGCGCGGGAGTTGCGAGCAGTGTCACGGCCACGGCGGCCGTTGCGAGCATGGTGGGAAAACGAGCAAGCATACAGATTCCTGACGCCGGGTGCGGGCCGGTCGGACCGGTCACTTCGATCGGTCGACTGTGGCGCCATGATCGGGGCGCCACACCCAAAGGCGCAAACGGCATGCCAACCCTGGAGAAATGCCTGCTCAGGGCCTGTTCTGCGTCAGCTCCCGCCCCGCTTCGAAAGCGTCCGCGACCTTGCCGCCGAGGCTGCGATACTCGCGTGCGCCTGCGATGTAGACGAGCGGGTCTAGCGCTTCGATGTCGACACCGGTGCCCTCTGCGTTCAGCACGTTCTCGTCGGCATGCGACTCGAGCACCTCTCCCACGACCAAGCGATAGGCGCCGATCTCGACGACATGTGAGACACGGCATTCAAGCGCGTATGGGAACTCGCTGATGATCGGTGCTGCGACGACGGACGCATGTTCCACGGTCAAACCGGCATCGGCGAGTTTGTCGTGATCGCGGCCGCTCACCAGGCCGAGGAAGTCGACTTATGCGGCGTGCGAGGTCGAGGGTATGTTCACGGTGAACTCGCCGCGCTCCAGAATGACCTCGAGCGTATTTCGTGAGTCCCTGATCGCCATTGCGACGGAAGGAGGGGTCGCGCTGGCGATCCCTATCCATGCGACAGCCATGCAACGAGGCTCCTCGAGTGTGCCGGCGACCACGATGGGACAGGGCATCGGGTAGAGCCTGTCGGTCGGACCGAGTCTTTTCTTCATAGGGCGACCTCCTGCGGATGACGGAACTGTTGATCACTGGAGCGTGACGGCACGTCGCGCCAGCGCAGACAGTATATCGTCACGGTGATACAGTTAACGGCATGGATGAGAGCATCGAACATAGCGACGGTCCTCTGTTGCGAGACCTGACATCACTGGGATTCAACGAGCGATTCCAGGCACTTTTCGCGCCCTACGCCGACGAGGGACTCCTTCCGGGACGCGTGTCGCGTGTTGACCGAGGGCTGCCGCTCGTGTTCACCGGGCACGGTGAGGTTCGTGTTGAACCTGCCACCCATCTGATGAAGAGTGCTGACCAGGCCGAGAGCCGAGCGGTCGTCGGAGACTGGGTCGGACTCACGACACCCGATGGTCATAACATGCCTATCATGGAAGCCATACTCCCTCGTGCGTCATCATTCACTCGCAAGGATCCGGGCGAGGCGACTGGCGAGCAAGTGCTGGCGGCCAACGTGGATATCGTGTTCGTGGTCCATGCGCTGTCCAAGGAGCCGAATCTCAGACGGCTCGAGCGCGAGTTGGTGCTCGCATGGGAGAGTGGTGCGCGTCCTATCGTGCTCCTGACCAAAGCCGATCTCTGGCCCGAGGGTCTCAATGAAGTCTTGGAGCATGTGGCTTCCGCGTCGCCGGGCGTGGATGTGTTCACCACGAGCAGTGTTACCGGTCTTGGTGTTCCGGACATTGCGGAACTCATCGGCCCAGGGGTCACTGCGACCATGCTCGGTGCTTCCGGGGTGGGCAAGTCGACTCTGATCAACCGACTCGTGGGCGAGGAGGTCCAGAAGACAAAAGAGATCCGCGAGGTCGACGGCAAAGGTCGTCACACGACTGTTGCGCGAGAAATGGTGCCGCTCCCCGGCGGGGGAATCCTCATAGACACGCCGGGAATGCGCGCGTTGGCCTTGTGGGACGCATCCGATGGTATCGATTCGGCATTCCCCGAGATCGTGGTGCTGGCGGAGGATTGCCGTTTTCGCGACTGTGCGCACAATGATGAGCCGGGGTGCGCAGTCAGAGCCGCGGTTGAATCCGGTGAGCTTCCAGCAAGACGGTTGGACAGTTATCGGTCCCTGACGACTGAGCTGGAGGTCCTAGCCGCGAGGCAGGATGTCGCTGGCAGGAGCAAGAAGAAGCGCGAGGACAAGATCCTCGCCAAGACGATTCGCCGCCACTATCGAGATCACCGGCACCACTAGTTGCGGGTCCGCCGATCACTCAGGCGGATGAGCGTATCGCCATGCAGGACACGCAGTTTCTCCTCGGCGTGGCGCAGATCGGTCACATCATTCAGTAGCACGACGCAGTGGGAGCGCTCTCTGACGGACGACGACGTTCTTCGGGGTCTCACCCGGTAGACGCGGTCACTGATCCGCATCTCGAAATCCCTTGGCGGAGCGGCCTCCTTGAAGCACTCTTGGAGTCTGTGGGCGAGTTCGGGGCGTGCCTGCGACAGCTCGTCGCCCGGCATGATGCCGCGCATGGACTGGCGGGCGGAAGCGTTCATGGCCATGATCAGACCTCTGTGGTTCATGATCAGTGCGCTGTCGCGGATGTGTTCGAAGGCATCGAGTGTCGCTCGAGGGATGATCTCGGCGAAACGCTGCATGTAGATCAGCAGCCCCACGAGTCCATCGAATACAAGCAGCATCAGCGGGGCGGCGTCGAACGAGAGATTCAGCCCCAGCGCACCCCGCGCGCTCCATATCACCAGAGCGAGAGTAGGCAGGAACGACACTAGCGCCAACAGGTGAGCGAAGATGCGCTCGGTGCGATCACGTTGCAGTCAGTACCGAACGAGCATGTAAGCCCCTGATACCGACAACACTGCGAGAACGAGCGAATATGCAAAGGCGATCGCAGGATACTCGACCAGTCCGGTCTCCTGCCCGAGCCGCGCGATCTGTTGAGTCCATGGGTTGAGCACTCCGAATGTGATGCTCAATACCTGCGGCGCGCAGGCGAGCCGCAGTAGCCATCTTGGCATGTGGTCGCGAATTCCTGCGTACTCGACTGCGAAGAAGAACCATGCGGTGGGTGTAGCGGTGATGCCGGTGACTACGAGCAGGAACCAGAGGTAGGCGCCGCTTCCAAACACCATGACTGTGGGGTCGATCACGGTGTTTCCGCCAGAGAACTGCATGAACACGCCGAAACTCCACATGAAGACCGATAGATTCAGGAGCACGAAGTACTTCCGGACCCGCGTTGGTGCCGGGTTGAGCGCCGGCCCGGTCAGCGCAAGCGCGAAGAACGTCACCGCCAGCGGCACAAGCTGCACGATCGTGATGCTCATTGCATGGTCACCCGCTCGCTGTAACGGATGCTGGCTGGCTGCCCGTCCGCGGTTCGCCCGGCGGCCAGAAGCCGATGCTGGGCTCGTCGCAGGTCGGTGAGGTCGCTCAGGAGGATCACACATCCGCCGGGATGGCCGTCGCTCGCCCCGGAACGGCGAACGCGGCCCCAGTGGACGCGTCCAGCGGTGTCTATCTCGAAAGAGAGATCATCGCACCCGTACTCCAGGCAGAATGTGGCGTGTCGACCAATGTCGGGAGCGATGTCACGCAGGTTCGAGCCGATCTTCATGCGCGGAAACACGTGTTTTGCTGCGGCGTTGACGGCGCGAACGTTCAGGGTGTCATCGACGATGATCACCGCGTCCGTCGATGATTCCATGACCTTTCTTGCGCTGTCCTGCTGCAGGCCGGGGAGTCCTCCTCGGAAGACCTCGAAGGCGATCACGGCGTCGAACGCGATGAACAGCGTTGGAACGGGATTCACGGTGAACGGTTGGCTGATCAGGTGCCGGGCGTTCCAAACGATGCCGCCCAGAAGTGGGAGGAGCACAGCCAAGCCTATGGTTCTCGCCTGGCTCACTGCGAGAGCGCCCCGGTCCTTTCGTGCTCCGCGCCATATCATCCAGGCGCCTATGCCGATGAGCACATACATCACGAGGATGTATGGAAATGCGAGCGGACCGTAGACGATCTCGCCCAACGAGTTCGACGAAACGAACATCTTGTGCCACGGGTTGGTCGCTCCAACAGCGAACGTGTAGGCCGATAGCAAATACACCAGTGAGGCCCTCCATCCACGCGTCCAGGAGGAGTAACCGGAGATGGATGCAGCGAAGAGGAGCCAACAGGCGGGGACACCGCTTGCGGCAAGAATCATGAACGTGCCGACGAAGTGCATTGGCTCGCCCGGTGTGGCGAGCAGTGGATCGATGACATCAGGAGAATTGAGCACGAGAAACTGGCCGAAGGCCCAGACCACTGTGAGTCCGCACAGGATGGAGAAGAAGAACCGGGTGCGGTGTCCCCGCCCCACGGTCCATGCCGAGTATGTAGCCAGGAACGCCCCAAAGAACGCGGCTATGAGCGGCAGGATAGAGCTGCCTTCGATCACGTGTTCCCCCCATTAGGTCACGTGTCTATCCTATCTTGTTAGACTACACGGGTCACGCGCAGGTCGTTGTGGCTTGTGACCTGGCAACTGCGCGGCTATGCTTTATGCGTGTTCGTGGGGCGGATGAACGTTCTCCATGGGGAGAGAAGATGCAGGTACATCGTTTTCAGAGTCCATTCAAACACTGGGTGAGCGGCCTTGCGGTTGAACTCGCGGTGTTCGCGGTGTTCGTGGCGACCCTCATGGCTGTCACGCTCTTCATCGCCTGGGCTCTGTAGGGGCTGCGCATGTGGATCAGGCTGCGCCTCGCGGACCTCAAGGTCATCCTCCATTTCGTGGGCCTGTTCGTCATCGGCATCGGCCTGGCCATGCTCGTTCCGCTTTGCACCGCTATCGCATTCGGCGAATGGGATGCTGCCCTGGACTACTTCATGGGCTTTGGGCTCGCACTTGCGATCGGCATGGGTCTGGCACTCGGTCGAACGCGTGGCGAGAAGGTCACGCATGCTCATGCGCTCGTGATCACGGCGCTCGGCTGGCTTGCGGCATCTTTCATCGCCGCAGTGCCGTTGGCACTTTCGGGCAACTACGCTTCGTATCTGGATGCACTGTTTGACGCGGTCTCCGGGCTGACCACCTCCGGTCTCACAGTCGTAACGGACCTGGATCATATGGCCCTTGCCCACAACATGTGGCGTCACCTGACGCACCTGATCGGTGGTCAGGGGATCATCGTCGCGGCACTCTCTCTCGCGGTTGGTCTGCGAGGAGGAGCCTTCTCCCTGTATCTCGCCGAAGGGCGCGATGAGAGAATCCTCCCAAACGTTCTCTACACAGCGCGCTTCATCTGGTTCGTGACGGCGGTCTACGTCAGCCTGGGTACCTTGGTGCTGTGGGGTGTCAACTCACTGCACCTCGGCATGGCGCCCGACAGGGGTCTGCTTCATGCATTCTGGATATCCGTCGCCGCCTACGACACCGGTGGTTTCGGTCCACAGTCCATGAACGCCATGTACTACCACAGCTATCTGTTCGAGTTCGTTGGCGTGCTCCTGATGCTGGCCGGCACTTTGAACTTCAACTTGCATGCTCAGGTCTGGCGAGGAGATCGCAGGGAGCTGTGGCGCAATATCGAGACACGGGTTCTGGCTTTGAACATGTTCCTGCTATCCGTTCTCGCCGCAGTGGGTCTTGTCGCTACACGCTACTTGCCAGGTGGCTTCGAGATCGTTCGGAAGGGTGTGTACCATGTCATCTCTGCGAACTCCGGAACGGGGCATCAGACTCTGTACCCGGGGCAGTGGACGACCGACACGGGTGGAATACTGATCGTTGCTGTCATGCTGGCCATGGCAGCAGGTGGAGCGGTCTCTTCGACAGCGGGCGGTATCAAGGCTCTGCGTATCGGATTGATCGTGAAGTCCGTGATACATCAGGTGAAGCAGTCCATAGCACCGAGAAGTGCCGTGCTGAAAGCGCGCTATCACCATATAGAGGAGAAATTCCTGACACCGGAGGTCACAGGGGCTGCGACGACTGTCGCTATTTTGTACACGGTCACATTCATCACTGGCGGACTCATTGGCGCAGCCTACGGGTATGCGCCGATGATGGCGATGTTCGAGTCGATCTCTGCAACAGCCAATGTGGGCCTGTCCGCGGGTATCACGGGTGTCACGATGCCAACCGGACTCAAGATCGTGTACATGGTGCAGATGTGGGCGGGTCGCCTCGAGTTCATCGCGGTTCTCACCTTGGTCGCCCACGTACTGCTGTCGCTCGGAGTACGCCGAAAGGGGTCACTGTGAGCCTGTTGAACGGGAACATGGCGCGATCGGTGAGCCTGCTCTGCTGTGTCGGGGTTCTGGTCTTCGCGCTTCCAATGGTTGCTCTCGCTGTTGATGGATCGCTCACTCCCGCAGACGTGGTCGAGATCGACCGCGGTCTCGACGGCACTTATATCGAGTTCCAGGGAGAGGCGATCGGCGAAGCCCTTCGAGCCGACTCAGAGCACGTATGGGTCAACGTCCTGGGCGGCGGCATGGCTGTCGGGGTGTACCTGCCTTCGACGTCGGCGGAGCTGATCGAGACCTTCGGGGATCACCGCCACGATGGGGACGTTGTGCGCGTGGGCGGCATCGTCAACGTGGGATGCGATCAGCATGCTGGTGAGTTCGACGTGCACGCCGCGACTTTCGAGATCATCTCGCGCGGCAGCGTACGAGAT
>JAQIBK010000178.1 GCA_027859125.1 Actinomycetota bacterium
GTCGAGCCAAGATCCTGGAACAAGTGATAACTGGTGGGAACGAACTGAACTCCCCACGTAGCCATGGAAATACCTAACAGCGAGATAATGGCTACCCAAGCGAGTCTCTTGCCACTCCATCCAAGCGTCAAACGTGCATGGAGGTAGAAGCCGTAACCCAACCACGTCAACAGCGACCAGATCTCAACCGGATCCCAACCCCAGTACTGGCCCCACAGGCGATATGCCCAAATGGAGCCGGTCACAAGAAGCAGAGCATTCATGAGGAAGCCGAAGCCGACGAGAGGTGTTGAGATCTCTTCGATACGCTCGTTGGGAGGGGCCCAGGCGGCGATACTGCGATCGGTCTTGCCCCTGCGCTCAGCTCGCAGTCTCAGAAGGAGCACTCCCGCAAGCGCGGCCACCACCGTGTAGACGGCATAGGTCGTCCATGAGAAGACGAAATGCACCAGAAGCCATGGGCTCTGGTAGACCGGCGTCACCGGGCCGACCGCCTCCATCTGCACCAGACCGTAGCCGAGTGTGACCACGAGAACCGGTAGCACCACAAGGCCGGTGGACTCGCCGCCCTCCCAGATGTACACCAGAACCGTGAACGCAAGAGCAAGAAGGAACGCGCCAAAGAGCGCCCCTTCATAGTTGCCGATGTAAGGGAAATGCCCCGACTCCGCCCACCGGATTCCCAGCGCTGCAACGTGCGCAACGAGACCAACAGGCACGATGACTCTACTCGCTCGGCGCATGAGATGACGCTTGCGCCACGCCAAGCCATAGAAGAACATCACGGTCGCGAGCAGATATGCTCCCGTCGTGGCCCAGAAACTCAAAGTCTGTGCGAGGCTCATGAGCCCTCCTCCTGTATGTCCCCCGCGTCCACCGAGACTGCGAGCTTGTCGAGTAGGGCTTGATCACCAGGCGCGACGATTCCGCGCCATGGCCTCAATCGGTAGCCGAGTCTCACGTGTACTATTTCCCCATCGGTCGGCATAAGGCTGACAGAGAGACGTCGCTCAGGCCATAGGAATCGCCATACGATGCCGATGACTCCAAGCCAGAAGCCCAGATAGACGACCCAGCGGGCGGAATCCTGACGGACCAAGAACTTGGTCCAGTACCGCACTCCGTTGAACGTGAGGATCGCCTCAGGCGCAATCTCAGCCGAGTCGCCCGGGGCGAGCACGTGCAAGTCGCCCACGGTCTCAGACGTGAGTGTTCGTAGGCCGAGTCGTGGTTCGTCGATCAAGTAGCGCTCGGCGGGTAGCTCCTGTCCAGCCGCGAGAGGAATGGGAGATACGAGCAGCGAGAGAGCTTCGATTGACGTTTGCTCGGTCACTGTACCGGGCAGCGTGATCTCATCGGCCCAACCGATGGGAGTCTCTTCGACAAGATTGACCAGCACGCCATTGGAAGCGCCATCGATCGTGAGGGTGATATCCGCCACGAGACCGGAGTTCTGAACCAGATAGGACTTGCCCGCCAAAGTGAACGGATGATTGACCCGCGCCTCGGCACTTACTCGTCGCGCTGCCGTGTCGAGTCCGCTCATGGTGGCGATCGCGCCCACGAGCTGCCCGTCCTGATAGGCGAAACGCATGGAGTCCATGGTCACTCGCGCCCCGGCATACGACTCACCGATCCTGGGCTCGCTGTCCACGACAAGGTAGGAATCCGCCTCGTCGACCACCGACTGTCCCTCGGCCAGCACCATCGTGCCCGAGAAGTCAGTCAGCGCCGTTGCGGAACCGCCGACCATGATGATCAGAAGACTCACATGCAGCAGCAGCGAGCCAAGGAATCCGTGGCGACCGCGCACACCGACCACACGGCCGGGCGCCTCGACGGTCCCCCAACCCGCCGCGTGGAGCTCGTCGCGGACATGGGCTAGAAGCACACTGCCTCTGTCATCGTCCCAATCAGCTTTCGGCACCGAGACACGAGATACTTCGGGTGCGGCACCTGTCGATACACCCTGGATGTATCGATCCAGCCGGACCCATGTGCACGCGATTGTGCTCATAGCGAGAAGCCCCGTGACTGTGATCACTGGCCAGCCGGAGAAGAGGGCGTCCAAGCCAAGTGTCTTGAGCAGTTCGGCCAGCACAGGCGCAGAAGCCTGAAAATCGGCCATCATGTCCGCGGTGAGCAGCGAGCGCTGAGGTATCAAGATTCCCAGAAAGGCCAAGACCCCCATTACGACGATGAGCCATGCGGCCAAACGAGGTGACGCGATGAATCTGAACCAGCGAGCGCGCGGGGGATGTATCACGGGTTCACCTCTTCGCGACTCTCGGTCCTCAGGACGGTCACGTCATCTACGATCAGGTCGCCGGACACGTCGACCAGCATGTAACGCAGGGTCGATGCCTCAACAGTACGGTCCCCCGCCGATAGTCCGTCCGGACCCAGGCGGTCGTAGGTCCACAGCTCCTGCACCTCGGCCGTTGCGCCTCGAGGCGTGATCTCGAAGCTGATCAGATCGAGCGTGACAAGCTCGGCCTCGAGTCGCATACCCTGCAGCTCAAAGAGGCCCAGATAGCTTGAGACTGATGCCCGCTGCGCATCGGTGGCAACGTCAGCAAGCTCTGCGACATCGCCGCTCAGGAATGCGTCAGTCAGCGCCAGATCGTACTCAACGATCGCCTGTCGCACGCTACGCTCCTGCAACCAGGTGCGACCGAAGAGCGTGTATGCGCCGAGGATCACGCTCAAGACAACGATCACGGCGATGAACCGTTTCATCGATCTCCACCGCCCGCTATCTCCCATGACTCAACGTTCCAGAAATCACCTGCGGGGTACGGCGCGGGCGAGAACTCTTCGATCGATCCGATCGTCGCTGAGTAGCGGTACTCTGCCCGCTCGAACATGAAGAGCGCGAGCGTGGTCAGGCGCTCCTGAATCTGCGCGCTGAGCTCCTGTCGGCGAGCAGGGTCGTACTCGGCTCGCACCTGTGTGTAGAGTTCACGCAGGACGGGATCGTGCGACGCGCCGACGGCGATTCCGTGCGGGTTGCTCCGTGAGGGGATGTCGAGTTCGTCGAACACCCCTCCCCAGCCTGCGTCGGGATACGCGGGAAACACCCCTTCCGCGATCTCGTGGGAGTCACGAGCAAGGAAGCCCGCATCGATCCACGAGGCATAGAGGTCTGAAAGTCCCGAGGATCGACTGACCGGTATGCCAGCACGCGACCATGCTTTCTCCACCGTCTCGAGCTGCACGTACGCAATCTCGGGCCAACCGAGACGAAGACCTCCCGCGTAGTCGATCAAGCCGGACACGTCGCGCGTATCCAGCCGCTCTGGTGAGACTCCGGATACGCTGCCGGGTACGCGCGTGAACAGTGACGGCGTGGTGTCATCATCGCGAATATCCAGCACGGAATCGTTGAGCTCATCGATTGGGAACGTCTCGATGAATGTATGGCGAACCTCGGGGTCGGCAAGATCCTCGGTGTCCGTGTTGAACAAGAGACCGATCCAGCGACCAGTGGGATTGCGGGTAAGGTCACCCACTCCGTCTCGGCGCAGATCAGAGAGCATGAACGGATCGACCCACGACCACGCCGTCGGAACGGTCGAGGACTGGAAGTGCAGGAGTGCGTCCTCGGCTTCTGCGAATCGAACATGGATCGTCTCGATGCCGATCTGTCCACGAGGAGAAGCGTCGTGCGCTTGCAGCTGCCATAGGCCGGACTCCTCCCATCGGGTCAGAGCGTAGGGTCCGCAGCCTATGGGCGATGTCCAGAGATCCGCATTGGGCGAGGAGAGAGCCGGGTCAATGAGATGTCCGGGCAACACGTAGGGGAAGAAGCTTTCCGGCCCGGCCCCGAAAGGACTCGACAGCGTGACCGTGACACGCTGCCCGGATGCAGAAACCGACTCGATATTATCGAAGCCCGGGAACGGTCTACCTCTGGGTACTACCGACGGAGCCGAGAGGTGTCGCCATGTCGCCACAACGTCTTGCCCTGTGACCGCGACCCCATCGTGCCATGTCAGGTCGCCACGTATCTCATACTCAATCGTGAGCCCGTCATCGGAGACGCCCGAGCCCGACTTGGGGACGGACACCGCAATGTCCGGCACCGCGTTCAGTGACTCATCGTGTCGAACCAGCCCCGCATAGATGAGGCTCATGTAGTCCCTCTGGACATCATCGAGCGCGCGGTATGGATCGCCGGAAAGAGGCGATGGACCGCCAATGAGACCCATGTCAGGCGCAACAAGCTCACCGTCGGCGCGCCGATGATTCTCACTGTGGTCCGGAGCGAGGATTGAGAAACGGATGGAATCGCCCTCGCGCTTGACCGTCAGCAGTTCACCCTCGGCAGAGATCTGCACGACTGCCGTGAGCTCGTTGGGGCCCATCCTAGGAGCCACTGGGACAGTGGCAGACGCGTCTCCGGCTTCCAGGATGAGTACATCAGTCGCACCGAACGCTCCCTCTCCAATGCTTCCATGATAGGAATCCTGTGATCTGCGATCCGACAGACGCTCGCAGTACACGCGTCCCTGTGAATCCGCCTCGAACGGCCGATAGCCAGGGGGAATGTCGAATCTCACACTCGTACCATCCGGTGCCAGAGCCGTAAGCACAGAGGCGCGCTCTTCGTCGTCTCCCTGTGGAATCGACTCCATCGACACGGAGTAGAGCCGCCCGTCGAAGCCGATGAAGTTGCCTTCCAACGCTCCAGCCCGTGGATCGGGAGCGGGTGTCAGGTCCTCGCCCACGGCAATCGGCAGAAGGTGACTGCGATATGTCGATGCAAAGGTGTCCATGTCCACCTCGGACTCCTCGACCTGCACCCAGAGCTCGCCAGTCGGCGCCACCGAAAGGCTGCGCGCGAACACATTCTCCGGCAGCGGGTACTCACCCAACAGTTCGCCCGCACTGGAGTACCTGCGCACAATCTCGCCACCATCGTCGCCTACAGCGAATCCGATCCACAATCCACCGTCCGATGCTGGAGCGAAGAGAGCTGCTCCGCTGGGAACGAGAAAGTCGCTGGTTGGGTACTCCTCGGAACCGAACAGCCGGATGCGGCCCGAAGGAACTGTCTCTGCAGGCCGATCCACAACCCACATCCCTCCCTCACTGGCGATGAGGAACGCTTCGAGTGTGTCGTCAGTGAGGATGCCGCTCGGATCGTCACGGTCTGCGATGCCCTGAGGAGATGATGAGATCGGCAGTACGCGCGTTTCTCTGAGCACGTAGGGTGTGCCAAGATCGAACAGTGCATCCGGTGAAGCGATCTCTTGAGTCGAATCGACCTGAGGCGGCCCCGTCACACCGTCGAATGTCGCAATGGGAACTATCAGCACCACCACCACGACGAAGACTGCGCCGATCGCCCATTCGATGCGGCGGCGCATATCGATCGGTCGCGCTTCTGTGTTGGATCGTCTTCTCACTGCATCCTCAGAATGCGGGGACGGGCACGATGTCAAAGAAGTGATAGGTGTTCTGGTACAGACTCCACGACCAGAACGACGCAAGCAGCAACGGAACAATGACGATCGCCAGCCATGCCAGGCGTCGGCCGCGCCAGCCCGACATGAGTCGCGCATGCAGGGCGAGTCCATACGCCAGCCAGGTCGTTGCGCTGAACACCTCGACGATCTCCCAGCGGAACCATTCTGCGAACAACTCGTGGGTGTAGATGCTGCCAACGACGATCACGCCGGTGAACAATGCGAAACCCATGCCGATACCTCGAAAGACGGAGGAATCGAGGGACTCCTGAACATCGCTGTCCGCTTCGATCAATCGGGCGATACCTGCCATGGATGCGGAAAGCAGAACCGCGTAGGCCGCCCAGGCGAACGTAGCGTGAAGGTCGACCCAAAGACTGCGTTCCGAAATCGTGAGCGGGAGCCGTTGAGTACTGAAGAACTGTCCGTAGATCAGCGTTATCGGTACCCAGATCGCAAGAAGGCGTGTGTGCCACGACGTAACCCGAGTGGAGGTTTTGAGGTCCAGCCAAAGAACGGCGCCCAAGACTGCGACTGATGATGCGATCGAGTTCTCGTACGTACCGAATATGGGCGGATGCCCCGTAGCGACCCAGCGAGTTATGGCGATAGCGACCAATGCCACGAACGCTACACCGGCGGAGTTGGTTGATAGCCTTGCGTTCTCGCTCAGCCGCGGCGACCGAACGACCACCGAGGTCGCAGCGGCCACGAATCCAAGTGCGAGCAGCACAGTCTCCACTACTGACACGTCAGCCTCTTCTCTTCAACACGTTGGCAATGGCGCTCTCGATCTGGTGCTGGCGCCCATACACGTCGCTACGAACGTACACGTGAGTCTCCCCGCCCTGTTCCCACACAAGCATCTCTGTTCTAGGGAACAACAGTCGAGCGATAGTGCCGACAAGCGCCATGACCAAGCCCAGGAGTACTACCGCGCGGATGGGATCGCGGGTCACCTCGAACACTCCGTGGGTGAGCACACCATCGATATGGATCGAGCCGCCCGGCACTTCGATGACGTCGCCGATCTCCAGAAGCTCAGCATCGACAAGAAGTCGATCCTCACCGTTGGTCATGGCTCGACGGACGGTGAGAAGAACTCGTGGGTCATCTGCGTTGAACGAACGACTGCCCGGCTGCCCATCGCGATCAACGTAATCCCCGAATATGCGCACATCAACGATGTACGCATCGTTGCCAAGGTTGAGATCGAGCCGATCCTGGGTCCCTGACGGAAAGACTTTGAGGTCGTAGACGTACGTGCCGGTGGTTCCGATAGCGGCATCACCGGTCAGCTGTAACGACCACCCGAAATCGGTGAGCGCTACGTTCGTGAGCACATCCGGGTGCCAAGGGTTGCCCACGGATACGCTCTCATGACCCGACGGCGTATCAAGAGTCGCCTCAAGCTTGGTGAACAACAGTACGTCCTCATGGAACCGAGGTTCGATACTGATAGCCCCAACGTCGAACTCTGGTGGGTTCCCCTCACCCTCCGTGGTGATATACGATTCTGCGCTAACGCGAGTGCTCTCCCCCTCGGTGAGCACGAACTCCCCAGTGAAGCCCGAGTCGGCAAAGAGCAGAACGCCCGCAGCACAGGCAATCACGACAAACGACACATGAAAGAGGATCGTACCGATTCCCGTCCAGCGATTTCGAACCGCCCAGACCCAGTGATCACCGACGACAATGCGATGAAAACCAGTTGCGCGAGCTAGGCC
>JAQIBK010000105.1 GCA_027859125.1 Actinomycetota bacterium
GAGACCCCGATCGATGTGGGTTGTCGAGCTCCAGTATGCGGCGTAGTCGCGCTCTCCTGCCTCGTTCGTGATCGGTGTGCATTCGAACACGGGGTCGATCGCTGCGGAGTCGGTCGCGCCTGGTGCACGCGTGTAGTCGACGATGCTCTGGAGCTCCTTCACGTTGGGCAGGCGCCAGTCGTTGTAGCCCAGGTAGGATTCGGCATTGGCTTGCTCGGCCCAGGTGAGCGCAGCTTCCCAGTCCATGCCCTCGCCGCTGTCGTCCTGCGCCCACATGAGCCCGGTGGCCATGTCGGTGATGGTTCCGTCGCTATTCTCGGTGAAGTCGTTGATCCCATACGCCGTGTTGCCGCGCACGTAGTAGACGTAGAAGCCTTTGTCCTCGCTCGATCCGGGCATCGGACCTGTGGGATAACCCTTGATCCGACCGTCGGCGAAGTTCACGCCGAACATGGTCTCGTTGCCGTTCATGGTCGTGTCCGTGTAGAGCGTGGAGCTGGCCATCTGTGCATCGATGACGCGCTCGTCTGCGTCCGTGTCGCCGTAAGCGAAGTCAAAGAAGTCGGTGTCGATGAACGGCACGAGGTCGGCTGTGTCGGTGCCGCTGTAGCCGCTCGGATCGACGCCGTCGAAGTTCATGAGCGAGTACAGCTCCTTGATCTTCGGCAGGCGCCAGTCGTCGTAGCCTCCCACGGTGATGCTACCGGCGTTCGCTAGAGCGTCGTCGTAGCTGAGCTTGTCGGCCGCGTTGATGTCGCCGTTGCCGTCCAGATCCGGCGACTGCGTCCACACAAGCCCTGTCACGTTGTCCGTCACGGTGCCGTCGCCGTTGTCGGTGTAGCTCGGGGCGTCGCCCTCGATCTGCGCGTCCTGACCAAAGAACGCATCACCTTGGGCGGGCGCTTCGATCTCCGTGACCGCGCCGTAGGTGTCGCTCTGACCTGTGTCGACGATCGCGTACGAGCCCGCTGACACGACCGCGACCTCGGCGACTGACGTGTCCTCCTGGGCAGTGTCGATCGTGTCGGTACAGGCCGTTGTCAGGAGTGCGAGTCCCACGAGCAGTGAGAGTGCGGCCATATGTGGGCGAGTGATCCTTTGTGACATGAGTCTTCTCCCTGCATGCTGACGATCCGTGTCACAAGCGTATGCGCTACGCGGGAGGGAGGCATCCGCTGACGCGAGTATCTCTGTGTACTTCCCCGAGAGTAGGGGGATTTGATTGGCGATGAGAGCGGGGCGCTAGAATGGACGAAAGCACAGTCGGATCCTTTGCGATCGAAAGGCTTGGGATTGCCTCTCTGGAATGAACGCCCACTGTTCAGCGACCCCGCGGGCATGCCCGTGCAGGGTGGCGTTCTTCTCACGCTCGCGGGACAGGCCAAGCAGAACGGATACGTTCGCCTCGGCGATCTCAGCGTGGAGGCGATCAACGGGTCCAGGGGTCTTATGGTGAGAATGTCAGAACCGGTGGATCCGGACAGGATCGTGGATCAGGCCGTGGGAGCAACAGCTCACGCGCTGGACCTCCTCGCGGCGAGCGCAGGTCCGATCGGCACGCTCGACATGGACCCGCAGTCCGTGCTGTCTTGGCGGGTTGAAGCAGGCCGGCGAATCGCACGGATAACGGCGCCGCATGGAATCGCCTTTCGTGCCGACCCCGGTCCGTCGGCAACGCACCTTGAGGGCGACGCCGCAGAGCTGTCGGCTTCGGCCTTGCCCGTCTACCACGAGTCGCTTCGCTTCCATCGGCTCTCACAGTGCACCGACGACCTGTTCGATGCGTTTCGTAACACGTACCTCGCCATGGAGTCCGTCCTCTCGGACATCGCGCCCCGGACCTCCAGCGAGCCTGAGGGCAAGTGGCTCATGCGCGCGATGGAGACGGCACAATCCTCTGTGGACCTGAGCCCGTACCTGGGCTGTTCTGCAGACAAGGTGCCTGCCAGCTTCTATGACAGGGTGTACAAGTCGGTCAGATGTCCTTTGTTCCATGCACGTGACATGGGGCTTGATTCGGCTTCGCTGGAGGATCGGGCACTCGTCATGGC
Source organism: Actinomycetota bacterium (assembly GCA_027859125.1). Taxonomy (GTDB): domain Bacteria; phylum Actinomycetota; class Coriobacteriia; order Anaerosomatales; family UBA3086; genus UBA3086. The sequence goes on from JAQIBK010000105.1 coordinate 2,052, forward strand.
GGGGTATCGCTACTGCGTCGAGTGTTTCATCGCCCTTGCAGCCGAGCGCTACAACTTCCAGGTGAGCGGGGGAGTGGGACTCACCGCCGAGGGTTTCGCCCTGCTCGATACCATGCTTGGGGCGATCACGATCCAGGTGGGAACCGGCACCTCTGAGGATGTCTTTGGCCCGCTCGTGGAGCTGAGCACCAAGGAACTGCCTCAGCAGCCGAATCGGATCAGAGCCATCGGCAGAGCGGTCGGACCGTTTGCCGACGCCAT
>JAQIBK010000091.1 GCA_027859125.1 Actinomycetota bacterium
TCATTATGTGATTCCGACGTTCCTTACCGCGGTTGCTCTTTTCGCGACCGGTGTGGCGTTCTGCTACTTCACCGTTCTCGGCGTGGCGTTCGAGTGGATGCTGAGTCAGACATGGGACACCGTGGGACAGATCGCCGATGCGAGCAAGTTCTTCTCGGGCGCGACATTGCTCATGCTCGGCTTCGGGATCGGTTTTGAGCTGCCCATTGTCGTGTTCTACCTGGTGCTGTTCAACATCGTCCCGTACGCCAAGTTGCGCGAGAACTGGCGCGTGGCGTACGTCACGCTCATGGTGGTCGCATCGATTGCGACGCCCGACTGGTCGCCCGTGACCATGGGCGCACTGTTCGGCGCGCTCGTCTTGCTCTACGAGGGCAGCCTGCTCATGGCGCGTGTCTTGCTCGCAAAGCGAATCGCAGAGCAGAAGAGGCTCAATTCGGCCTGACAAGAGAGATCCAGTACTGAGAAGGGCCAGTGAAATATGCACGAGATGGGTATCGTCTCCGGCATTCTCTCCTCGGCGGTTGATGCTGCTGAGAAGGAGGGTGCGTCCAAGATAAACGACGTCCGGGTCAGCATAGGCGTTCTGACTGAGATTCAGGACTTTGCTCTCCAGTTCGCTTGGGAGGCACTCACGCCTGGCACGATGGCCGAAGGTGGCGAGTTGGTGGTCACCTATATCTCTCCCGTCTCCAAGTGCTCGCAGTGCGGCACGGAGTTCGAGCACGATAGGTTCGAGATCGTGTGCCCTGATTGTGGCAACTTCGTATGTGAGCAGCTCAAGGGACGAGAGCTGACGATCGACAGTATCGACATCGACTGACCCCGCGCTTTTGTTGCGCGTTTTCGGACACTCAAGGCGCCCGGCGTCGCCGGCACGATCCGACGGAGGAATGCAGCATGGAGATCGACATCAAGAAGCCGATCCTGGATCGCAACGAGAGACTCGCCCAGGACAATCGCAAGCTCTTCGATGAGAAGGGCGTCTTCGTCCTCGATCTCATGGCGAGCCCCGGTGCTGGCAAGACCTCCACGATCCTGGCGACGATTGCTGCGCTGCGCGATCGCTACAACATCGCGGTCATCGAAGGCGATATCGCCAGCAAGGTCGACGCCGAGAAGATATCGGCACACGGGATTCCTGCAGTGCAGATCAACACGGGGGGCGCCTGCCACCTGGAGTCCGATATGATCCAGCGCGCCATCGAGGCTCTGGATCTGGACGAGCTCGATCTTGTGATCATCGAGAATGTGGGCAACCTCGTGTGTCCGACGGAGTTCTACCTGGGCGAGCACGCCAAGGTCATGATCCTCTCCGTGCCTGAGGGACACGACAAGCCGTACAAGTACCCGAACATATTCCAGATCGCCGAGGCGGTCATTCTCAACAAGTACGACACGCTCAGTGTCTTCGACTTCGACGAGGCGGAGTTCCGTGCCGTCGTCACCTCGCTGAACCACGCGGCTCCGATGTTCCCGATGTCCGCGACCAAGGGCGAAGGAGTCGATGCATGGGCTGAGTGGCTCACGGCGCGCATCGAGGCGGTCAAGAGTAGCTCTTAGGAGCGACACAGCGCGTTCTGCGGCGAATTGAGGAGAAAGCGGCACGTAGGCCGCAGGGAGGGGCGATGAGGGATGACACGTGACGAGGCGCTTGCACTGGTGAGTGAGCGGATTCCCAACAAGAATCTGGTCAATCACTGTATCGCGACCGAGGTCATCATGGAGGCGCTGGCGCGCCATTTCGAGCTTCCCGCCGATGAGCTCGAGCGCTGGGCCCTCACGGGCTTGCTGCATGATCTCGACTACGCGGAGACGGCCGAGGACTTCGAGCGCCACGGCGTGGTGACCGTCGAGGAACTGGGCGAATCCATCGACCCCGAGATGGCTCATGCGATCCTCGCACATGCCGACAAAGCCCCCCGAGAGTCCCTCATGGACAAGGCGCTCTACGCCGCCGACCCGACCACCGGTTTCATCGTGGCCGCAGCCCTCGTCAGGCCTGAGAAGGATCTTGACGGCGTGAAGCTGAAGTCGCTCAAGAAACGCTGGAAAGAGAAGGCTTTCGCTCGTGGCGCCAGTCGCGAGCAGATGGCTGCATGCGCGGACCTGGAGCTCGAACGCGATGAGTTCCTGACGATCGCTCTAGAGGCCATGCAGGCGCGCCGAGAAGACATCGGACTCTGAGTCTGCGCTCCACTCATGCTCCGACGATCGAGACTGTCCCCACAGTGGTGTTTCGTGCGCCACGAGCTCTCCTTGGTAGGGTTCTGGTCGGATTGGGGCTTGACGAGCGGTATATACTCTCATGGATTCGAACCTGACCCGAACAGAACGGTGCTTCCATGCGACTGATCGTTTCAGAAAAGAACATAGCCGCGCGCCGAATCGCTGAGATCCTCGCGGTTGGCAAGCCTAAGGCTGACAAGGTCTACCAGACACCCGTGTACCGGTTTCGTCGCGACGGCGAGGACTGGGTGAGCATAGGGCTCAAGGGCCACATCATGAAGGTCGACTTCGCCGATGAGCACGATGGCGTGAGTCTCAGAACGCCATGGGACCTGGACCAGCTGAAGACGATGGTTCATGCGCCAGTCGTGAAGTTCGACGCCGAGAAGGGCATCATTCGCTCCCTCAACAACTTGGCCAAGAAGGCCGAGTCGGTGATCATCGCGACCGACTTCGACCGCGAGGGCGAACTGATCGGTTCCGACGCTCGCGCGATCGTACTCGGTGCCAATCCGGACCTTCCTATTACAAGGGCACGTTTCTCCGCCATCACCAAGGAGGAGATCGAGCGCGCCTTCACCGAGCTGGGAATGGTCTCCGATGAGCTGGCCGAAGCGGGCGCGACCCGCCAGGACATCGATCTCATCTGGGGTGCGGTCATGACTCGCTACCTCACACTCTCGTCCAACAAGGCGTCCAAGCGTCGTTGGGGCGATCTGCTCTCTGCGGGACGTGTGCAGACCCCAACGCTCAAGCTCATCGTCGACCGGGAGGCCGAGCGCGATGCGTTCGTTCCCGAGACCTACTGGCAGATCAAGGCCGCTCTCTCCAAGGATTCCGAGGAGTTCACTGCCGGTCATGCCACCGATCGATTCAAGGATGGTGACAAGGCGGCTGCAGCGATGGCCGCCGTGAAGGGCGTCAAGAAGGCGACCGTCACTGAGGCCACGAAGACCAAGCGCCAGGCCAAGCCGCCCGCGCCATTCAACACCACGGCGCTCATGGCCGCTGCCGCCAATGAGGGACTCTCCCCGGCCCGCACCATGCGCATCGCCGAGGGCCTCTACATGGACGGAATCATCTCCTACCCGCGAGTCGACAACACGGTCTACCCGTCGAGTCTGGACTTCAAGGGCATCCTCAAGGCGCTCTCTGACGTTCCCGTCTACTCCCAGCACGCGAATGCACTGCTGCGCAAGGGCTCGTTCACGCCCACTCGAGGCAAGAAGGAGACGACGGACCACCCGCCGATCCATCCGACCGCAGCAGCGGATCCGGAGCGCCTCAAGCCGGAGCAGTGGAAGCTATACAACCTCATATCCCGCCGCTTCATGGCGACGCTCTCGGAAGCTGCCCTGATCGAGGGCACCAAGGTCTCGCTCGATGTGAACGGCGAGCCGTTCGTTGCCAAGGGCGACGTCATCGTGAAGCCCGGCTATCGCGCGATATACCACGACGGTCTCAAGAAGGACGAGCAGCTGCCAGCCCTGCATGAGGG
>JAQIBK010000057.1 GCA_027859125.1 Actinomycetota bacterium
CCATTATGGCCGCATCAGTCGCCATCTGGGCCAAACGCTCCGGGTGCGCTGATAGAAATCGCACCTTCTCCAACACGTCGTCTCCATCGCGTGCAAAGAGTCCGGCCACGTAGTTGACCAGGAAATCCACGTTCTGGATCTCTTGTCCCGGAACAGGACCCATCACGATCAATGGTAGTCCGGAAGCGAACGCCTCTGGGACTATGGGACCCCCCGCCCTCCCCACGATACGATCAGCTGCACACATCATTCTAGGCATGTCATCGACATATCCAAAGACATGCAAGAAACGTGATGATTCTATGAGGGTCTCCAATCCCCGTCTAAGCCTACCATTATTCCCGGCAACCACCGCCACCTGAACCCCCTGATCGAGCAGATGTTTGACGATGTCGCGGACCTCGGCCGGAGAACCTGTGGTGGACGCCAGCAGAACTGTGTAGCGATCCAGGAACCCCAACGCGCTTCTCGCCACGGGCCGATCGAACGACTCAGAGAATCGTTCAGCAACGGGAATACCGGAAACGACGATTCTGTCCCAGGGGACACCGCGCACCACGAGATCCTCACGCGTCTCCTTGCACGCCACGAAGTGCAGGTCGCCACCCGGGTTGACCCAAGAACCAACCCCCCGGTAGTCGAGCGAGACCGAAATGGACAGATACCCTCGGCCCACCCTCGCCTCGGTTGCCGCACCTCCTGCCAACGGACACAGTGATACGACCGCGTGAGGGGCCCATTCGTCCAGTAGGCTCTGGACATGAGCGAACGCGTTCTCTTTCAACTCATGAACGGCCGGATTGTCCGGGTAGGCTTCCTGTAGTCCCTCGAATGACCCTGTGAAGTTCGGAAAGAACGCCTCAGAACGCTGATATGCGAACTTGGCCAGAACGTTCAGGTTGGGAGCGACAGTCTCCAGAAAGTCGACCACCCTGACATCAACATCAGTGTGATCGGCGTAGTACCTCTCGATCGCCGACGATGCGGCTGCGTGTCCACCTCCGTAGGAGGCAGTGAGAACGAGGATGCGACGGGCCTCCAAAAGAATTTCCTCCTGCCGCCCGCCGCGGACCCTAGCCCATGGGAGCTCTGTGTTTCACGAGAGTCACTATAGTACCTGCAGGTTCCCGTGTTGAGTACTCCACTCGATCCATCAGAGCGCGCATGAACATGATGCCTCGCCCACCGGAAGCATAAGGGTCATCGGCGCCACTGTGCTCGCCATTGAATCCCTCACCCGAGTCCTCTACTGCGATCAAAATGCGATCGTCGTAGGCACGAATTTCTATATCAACACGATCCTCGATCGCTGTCGATCCATGCCGCACGGCGTTCGCAAGTGCCTCACCAACAGCAACCTTGATATCGAACAGAGCCGCCTCCGAGAACCCCAATGGAATCGCGAGATCACAAACCTCCTGTCGCCTGACGCCCAACTCATCGACATCAGCGCCCATTGATATGCTGCGACACCACAGCGGCTCCGTGACATGTTCGGTGAGATCGATGCCCTCCAGCGCAGCCTCAACATTCGGGGTCGCGCTCACGGATCGGGCGATCGACACCAAACCCGACAGCTCCAGCACTCGAGTAACGTCGCGCGTAGCTCCCGCGAGGACCAAGCGACCCCCGAGCGGGGTGAGCCGTCGATCGAGCCACACGAGCAGGCCGAGCGCGGAACTGTCCGCGTATTCAACCCGCGACAGGTCCATCACCACATGCGAGCACCCGCTCTCGAGAGCCGTCTCCAACTCGCGACGGAACTCAGGAACGACTGAGATATCGATGTCGCCGACGTACTCCACGACACACGCGCCGGCCTGCCCATGCCTGCGGATATGTACAGCCATCTCACTCCCTGCGTACGTCGTCACCGTTCCGATTCCTCATTCTGAGGACGAATCTTGAGCACAAGCACCGCCGCGTCATCACGCAGATCGCCTCGGACGAACCGATCGAGGGCCGAGTGCAAACGCTGCGAAACGTCATCTGCCGAGCCTCCGTAGTGCAAAGCTCGACGAACTCGTCCTTCGCCAAAGAACCTATTCCCCTCACGGGCCTCGGTCACGCCGTCGGTGTACAACAGAACAACATCCCCGGACATGATGCTGATGCACTCCTCATCATATTCTGCGTCTTCAACGGCCCCGAGCAGTGGACCTGTCACGCCAAGCCGCTCAACCTCGCGGCTGTCAGCTCGCAGCAGAAGCGCTGGTGGATGCCCTCCGTCCGCGTGGGTGAGTTCACCTGTCGAGACGTCAAGGAACCCGATCCAAGCGGTGACAATGTCCATGGAACGCCCGCTGTCGGCGATCATTCGATTGACCTCCGACAGAACCTGCGACGGCCCGAAGCCTGCCGCCACGAGCGCACGAATCGTGTATTTGATCATCGATGTCTTGGTCGAAGCCCCAATGCCTTTGCCGCATACGTCGGCAATTGCGGCGACGATGCGACCGTCAGGAGCACGAAAGACATCGTAGTAGTCGCCACCGATCTCCGATTCACCCCCCGAGGGGAGATAGACTGTCGAGGTCTCAATCTCGCGAAAGACCGGCAACTCGTCTGGCAGGATGCTCGACTGCAGCACAGATGCGACCTTGTGTTCACGGCTGTAGACATTGGCAGTGTCAATGGCGAGCGCCGCCTGTGAGGCGAACGTGTGCAGGAGCTCCATGTCAGTGTCGCTGAAAGCCGCCGACTCTGTGGAGAACACGGACAGCACGCCAATGCTACGACCGCGAGCCAGCAGTGGCACGG